>JBJOLD010000067.1:0-7957 GCA_046045765.1 Pseudomonadota bacterium
GCGTTCCATGGATTGCTCTAGGTCGCCTTTGGCGTAGCTTGAGACTAAGTCCACTACCTTCGTATTGACTGCTATGTGGGATTGAACCAGCTGGTTAATAGATGTGGCCATGTCGCCATAGCTACCAGGCAACCTGTCGGCCAGCATGGCGTAGTTCAACATACCAGCCTCATGCTGCTCAGCCATTTCTTTCTGAGCTTGTCTAAAACCGCCCAGCACCCCATGCACCGCGATAAGTGAATTCAATACTTGGGCGATTTCATCGGTATTCGTGGGGTTTTCAGGCGCATTGTTAAAGTCGCCTTTGGCGAGTTCACTTAAGTGCTGCTTCACGGCGTTAAGACCACGATCAGTAATCAAATAAAAGCAGTAAAAGAAGTAGCTCGCCAGCAACAGGCCGACGGCCAAGATGGCAGCGTCAATTTGTAAGTCTTTCTGGAAACCTGCAATTCGCTTTTTAAGCAACCCATCTAATTCATGGAGCAAACGTTCGCTCAACGCATATTGCCCCGCGATGACTTGGTTCCCCAAAGCCAAGTAGGCTGCTTGGTTTTCAGGCGAATAGTCTCCATTCTCAATTACGGATTTATGCACCATTTCAAAGAGTGCTTTGGTGTGATCTAGCAGCTCACCTGAATTGACTTTGTGTATCAAATCAGGATTTCTAGCGAATGCTTTCTCCAAACCATCGCGCATATTTTTTAACTGAAAATCAGCGATGGGAATAATGCTATTGAAAGTTTTTAACTGATCAGCGGTCATCGTTCCAGATTTCATAACCCCCAAGCCCATGCCACCCAGCTTGCCCGAGCTTTCCAAAATATCAGGCAAGCGAAATAACACCGCATCCATCAGGTAGTAGCTGTCAATGTCTGGGTCTAATGTGAGGTTAGACGAGTCGGTCACAGTAGTCAGCAAAACTAACAATGATTGAATGTGGCCGGTGTGGGCATCAAAAACAGCGTCCTGAGTTTTGGCGCTTTCGGTTAACGCGTAAGCTTTTTGCACTTGGGCATAGGCTTTTGCGGTGCCCAATTCGCTGCCCAGGCGTTTGTCGGCTTCTGCCAGTGCATCTTGTGCAGCCTTGAGTTTGGTTTTAACGTCACCCAGCGTGGCCGGTACGATGCCTGAAGCTGCGGCGGCATTCGCATCGCGGCGCAGTTGTTGGGCCAAATCAACCAAAGGAAATATTTTTCGGTTGTACTCAACTCCCACGATTTCTTTGGTGGAAAAAGTGATGTTGGCATTTTTGGTGCTGAAGTCTGACCATGCAACCCAAGCCAGTGGCGCAATAAACATCAGGCAAATAATGAGCGCCTTGACCGAGAAGCTCACATTACCCAAGAGCTTGGCACCCGGTGCCCAAATAGCCGGTTGCACTTTGCACAGAGGTGTCAGTTGATGTGCTGCTCGTGGATTTTTCATTGCGATACACCTCAAGAAGTAGTCCCTTTATATCAAACATTCGTGAAAAAAGTCGCAAACACTAGCTATTAAACTGGGGTTGCAACTGCTTTATTCGCCCCGTAGCCATGCCTGCTGCTGCGGTTCGGGTCTCTACTCCAAGTTTGATGAACACCCGCTCAAGGTGCTTTTTCACCGTCATCGGGCTGCTGCCCAATATTTCGCCGATGTCTTTGTTGGTCTTACCTTTGACCACCCAATACAGCACTTCGGCTTCTTTGGCAGTTAACTTAAAGCTCAGGCTCATAGCCTCGATCACCGCAGTATCTGACACCTCGCGCATCACGATGAGCCAGTCGCCATCGGCATCCACATCGCCAATTTGCTGATGCAACCGAAACGTAAGCCGGGTAGCGCCACGTTCCAACGTCAATTTAGGAGGCTCAGCCGGGTTATGGATTAACTTCAAACAGTTTCGCATCCAATCAACCACCACCGCTGGCGTCTCAGGAGCGCGCGTGCCGCAATAACGTTCCAGTAGATCACGCGCCAAGGGCGTTTGCCACATGAGGCTGCCATCGGCCACGCGCACCGCAATAGTTGCGTAGCCAAAGGCATCAAGCGCGTTGCGGGTTTGCCGCTTTTCACGGGCACCCTGTAAGTGCACACCCATCCGGGCCAGCACTTCTTTGGGCTTGATGGGCTTGGTGACATAGTCCACACCACCCGATTCAAGGGCCGCCACCAGGTACTCTGACTCAGTCAGCCCGGTCATAAAAATAATGGGGATATGCGTCGTTTGGGGCGTAGCTTTCAGTCGCCGCGCCACTTCAAAACCGTCCATGCCAGGCATCATGGCGTCCAACAAAATGATATCGGGTAAAGCCTGTGCCGCGCGCTGCAGAGCTGAATGGCCAGAGGTAGCAATCAGCACGGTGTAGCCCGACTCGTCCAGGGCGTCGTGCAGTACCGACAAGTTGTCGGGCACATCATCCACGATCAGCACCACATCGCTGTTGGCACGATCCAGCGCGGCGGTAGTGTCAAATGGTTTGGGGGTCATCGAGCAGGTTTTGTAGGGAGGTCAGCATGGTTTCAAACTGGTACTGTCGTGCCAACGTCAGCATGACGTGGGTAAAGGGGGCGCTTTCAGGGTGGTCCAGTGCCAGAACATCGAGGTTGTTCACAATGCCCCGATAAAAACCTAAGCGCACCAGCTCTTGCAGCGCCAGTAAAGCGTCACGGGGCGGGTGCACGGGTGGTGACTGGCAAGCTGCGACCGGCGCAGATTTGGCAACAGCACGCTCATCCACCCACTGCAAACCCAACTTACGCTCCAACCAATCGATCAATTCAGAATGGCGTACCGGCTTTACAAAAAAATCATCGCCGCAGATGCCCAGCGTGTTTTCAAGCCCACGGTCAAATGCGTTGGCAGAGACGATGGCCACTGCGGGTGGCATGCCACCCAAGGCCTGCATGCGACGCAGTGTTTCCCAGCCGTCAATGCCCGGCATGGCAAGATCCAGGAAAACAACATCGGGCCGCACTCCAGCCACAAGCAAGTCCAGCGCGTCGTGCCCACTGGCAGCGGTGCGCATCTCAAACTGCATAGGCTCCAACAGACTGACCAACAATTCGCGGTCTGCCTCCTCGTTGTCCACCACCAAAATCTTGCGCCTCGCACCCGCGTAGTTCCTGCGCTGCACCGGGTGGCTACCCTTGAAGACGCCAGGTGCCACGCCCACTAAGCTGTGGATTTGCGGCAAAAACAAACGCACTCCAAATACCGAACCTTGGCCCGGCACACTGCTGGTAATCAGTTCGCCACCCATCAAATCGGTCAGCATTTTGGCAATGGTGAGCCCCAAGCCCGAGCCAGTGCTGCCCGTGCCCACAGCTGCGGTGCTGCCCCGGGTAAAGGGCTCAAAAATGCGGTCTAACTCGTCGGCAGACATGCCAGGGCCAGTGTCATGCACTTCCAGATTTGCCATTTCCCGCGCATAGCGCAAACGCAAAGTCACGCCGCCAGTTTGGGTGAACTTGATGGCGTTACCCAGAAGGTTAAAAATAATTTGCCGCACCCGCTTTTCATCGGCGCGGACCCATTCGGGCAAGCTTCCTTGCACCTCGTAATGAAACGCCAGCCCCTTGTCAGCAGCCTGTAGTTCAAACATGCTGGCCCACTCGGCCATGCCACTGGCGAACTCCATGGGCTTTAACTGCAGCGTGAGCTTGCCGCTCTCTATCTGCGCCATATCCAGCGTGCCTTCAATCAAGGAGAGCAAATGCTCACCACCGCGCTTGATGACACTCACCGCCTGCTTGCGGTGTGGGGGAATCGCAGCGTCTTCGCCCATCAATTGGGCGTAGCCCAAAATGCTGTTGAGCGGCGTGCGCAGTTCGTGACTGATCGCGCTGATGTAGCGGCTTTTGGCCTGGTTGGCACGGTCGGCCTGTTTGCGGGCTTCTTGCAGGGCTTGGTCGGTTTGACGGTGCAGGTCTATCTCGCGCAGCAACACCTGGGTTTGCTCATGCAACAAGTGGGTTTGCCGATTGGACTCTTCTTGCGCCACCTGGCGACTTTTATGCGCCAGCACCAGCCACCACGCCACGATGCCAGACAGCACCAGCAGCGCCGCAAACGCCTTGCTAAAGCCCGAGCGCAGCGCTAGGCCCAAAGCGCGTTGTTCTTTGGCCATATCGGCCAACACAGACAACTCTTGCCGGTACACCATAGCAAACACGGTGATCAACAAAGGCACGATCACCAGCATCAGCAAAATGAAGTGTCCCACCCCGGTGTCTAAAAACGGCCAGACTCGCCGGGGCATGAGCCAGCGCAAAGTAGCCGACCACTGGCTGGCCAGGCTGGCGTGCGGTTTGCACGCGTCGCCGCAGCGCGCATCCAGCGTACAACACAGGGAGCAAATAGCACCCCGGTAGGCGGGGCAGTGGGCCATGTCGGGACCCTCATACTCGCGTTCGCAAATCACGCACCGTTGCACCTGCGGAGCAGCGTCATAGGATGGCCCTACGGCATCTAAACTGCCATCTCTGGCAATGTAATAGCGCCCACCCGTAGCCCACGCAATCACGGGCGCCGCAACGAGCGCAGTCATCATAGCAACTACAGCAGAAAAAGCCTGCGCCAGTGGGCCAAACACCCCAAAATAGGCCGAGATAGACAAAGCCGATGCCAGCGCCATGGCCCCCACCCCCACCGGGTTAATGTCATACAAATAGGCGCGCTTGAATTCAATGCCCTTGGGCGACAGGCCCAAAGGTTTGTTAATCACCAAATCGGCCACCACCGCCATGATCCAGGCAATGGCTATATTGGAATACAGACCCAGCACATCGCCCAGCGCCTGAAACACATTCATCTCCATCAGCATCAGCGCAATCAGGGTGTTGAACGCCACCCACACCACCCGCCCAGGGTGGCTGTGCGTCAGGCGCGAGAAAAAATTGCTCCATGCCAGTGAGCCGGCATAAGCGTTGGTCACGTTGATCTTGAGCTGCGACAGCACCACAAACACTGCAGTGGCCGCCACCGCCCAGCCCAACGTGGGGAATACGTATTCGTAAGCGGCCAAATACATTTGGTTGGGGTCTACCGCGCGATCGGTAGGCACACTGTGGCTAATGGCCAGGTACGCCAAGTAGGCACCCCCCAGCATTTTGATAACACCCAGCACCACCCACCCCGGCCCACCAGCCAGCACCCCACCCCACCAGCGCGTGTGGGTGGCTGCAGTGTGGCGGGGCATAAACCGCAAATAGTCGGCTTGCTCACCCATTTGGGTAATTAATGCAATGCCCACCGTTAACGCGGCACCAAACAAGTGCAAACTAAATCCTTCACCTGTACTTTGGCTGCCAACATAGTGCGTTATGCCAGCAAAGGCCGATGGATCGCGCACCAAAACAAAGCCAAAGGGCACTATTAACATCACCAACCACAGGGGTTGTGTCCACATCTGCAGGCGGCTGATGGTCGACACACCGTGCGTTACCAAAGGCACCACTACCAAGGCGCAAATCAAGTAGCCCCAGGTGGGTGGAATATCCAGCGCAAGTTCCAGGGCGTAGGCCATCACGGCAGCCTCTAGTGCAAAAAATATGAAGGTGAACGAGGCGTAAATCAGCGACGTTAGCGTGGAGCCGATATAGCCAAAGCCCGCGCCACGGGTCAGTAAATCCATATCCACACCGTAGCGCGCGGCGTAAATGCTGATGGGCAGACCGGCCATAAAAATAACCAGGCCGGTGACCAAAATGGCCCAGAACGCGTTCACAAAACCATACTGCACCAGCAGCGTGGCACCCACGGCTTCCAGAATCAAAAATGACGAGGCGCCGAAGGCCGTGTTGGCCACTCGCCACTCCGACCACTTGCGAAACCGCTGCGGTGCAAAGCGCAGTGCGTAATCTTCCATGGTCTCGCTGGCAACCCAGTTGTTGTAGTCACGGCGAATTTTGACCACGCGCTGGGCCGGCGCTGGCTGCAAAAGCGGTAATAGAGTCGGGTCAAGGTTTATGGACACCCTGAGGTTGGCTGCAGTTTCCATGCCACCGCAGTGCGGCCTTTTGCGTACAACCGTCTGCAGGGCACGAGGCTTGCTTAAGATATAGCCATACATAGAGCCTATCCTCAGTGACCGGAGACACCCCCCCATGGAATTGACACCCCGCGAAAAAGACAAGCTTCTCATCTTCACCGCCGGTCTATTGGCCGAACGGCGCAAAGCGCGTGGCCTGAAGCTCAACTACCCAGAAGCCATAGCCCTGATCAGTGCCGCCGTGATGGAGGGTGCACGCGACGGCAAAACCGTAGCCCAACTGATGAGCGAAGGCCGCGCCGTGCTGACGCGCGCCGACGTGATGGACGGCATTGCCGAGATGATTCCCGACATTCAGGTGGAAGCCACCTTCCCGGACGGTACCAAGCTGGTCACCGTGCACCAACCGATCATTTAAACGCCCATCGCTATTGATATTTCAGGAGACCGTCCATGCGAACCCTCAACAAATCCGCTCTCATTTTTATAGCTGCTTACGCATTATCTACGGGGGCTAGCGCCCATATTGGCAATGAATTACACAGCCACAGCAGCTTTATGACCGGCCTGCTGCACCCCTTGGGCGGCGTGGACCATTTGTTGGCCATGCTAGCGGTGGGTATCTGGAGTGCAGTCTCCGCGCGCCGCGCTGGGCCGGCCCTGCTGTGGGGGCCATTAGCGTTTGCCAACATGCTGGTGCTGGGGGCACTGCTCGGCCTGAAAGGGGTGGGCTCTGGGGTGGTCGAACCCATGGTGGCCGCATCTGTGCTGGCGCTGGGCCTGCTGGTGCTAATGCGCCGTGGCATGGGCGTGGCTGCCTCCATGGCGTTGGTAGGCGGCTTTGCGGTGTTTCATGGGCTGGCCCACGGGGCGGAGTTGGCCGCAATCAATGGCTTAGGGGGTGATGCCGTGGCCGCCATCGCTGGCATGTTCACCGCCACCATCGCGCTGCACCTGACAGGTGTTGCACTGGGCTGGACGCTGCGCGCAACCCCCGTATGGGCAACCCGCGCTACCGGAGCTGCCGTGGCAAGCTCTGGCGTTGCCTTGCTGTTGCAACTCGTCTGAAAGAAGACACCATGACTCCCGGAGAAATTTTTACGGACGAGGGCGAACACGCCCTCAACACGGGCCGCCGCACGGTTACGCTGGTGGTGCAGAACCAGTCTGACCGCCCTATTCAGGTCGGCAGCCACTACCACTTTGCCGAGACCAATGGCGCTCTGGGGTTCGAGCGTGCCGCAGCCCAAGGCATGCGCCTGAACATTGCGTCCGGCTCAGCCGTGCGCTTTGAGCCCGGGCAGCAGCGCACGGTGGAGCTGGTGGATCTTTCTGGCGACCGCCTCGTGTTTGGCTTTCGTGGCCTCGTGAATGGACCCATTGACGCAAGCGTCAAAGGCCCAATCGACGCCAGTATCAAGGAAAAACTGTAATGGCAACCATTGGACGCCGCGCCTACGCGGAAATCTTCGGCCCCACCACTGGCGACCGTGTGCGCCTGGCCGACACCGGCCTGCTCATTGAGGTCGAAAAAGACTACACCCTGGCTGCTGGAAGTTACGGCGAAGAGGTGAAGTTCGGCGGTGGCAAAACCATCCGCGACGGCATGGCGCAGTCGCAACGCACCAGGGCTGAAGGTGCCGTGGACTGCGTGATGACCAACGCGCTGATTCTGGACCATTGGGGCGTTGTCAAAGCGGACATCGGCCTCAAGGGCGGGCGCATTGTGGCCATCGGCAAGGCCGGTAACCCGGACACGCAGCCGGGCGTGGACATCATCATTGGGCCCGGCACCGAGGTCATCAGCTGCGAGGGCAATATCGTCACCGCCGGCGGCATCGACAGCCACATTCACTTCATCTGCCCCCAGCAGATTGAGGAAGCACTGGCAAGTGGTGTGACTACCATGCTGGGCGGCGGTACCGGCCCGGCCACCGGAACTTTTGCCACCACGTGCACGCCAGGGCCTTGGAACATTGAGCGCATGT
>JBJOLD010000076.1:0-4634 GCA_046045765.1 Pseudomonadota bacterium
GGCTTTTAGAAAATATACGCATAGCGGGTGGTGTGGCACGCTGGGTTACAAACATGAGAGAGGTTGAAGTAGGGCAAGGCCCCGGGAGAGCTTACCGCAGCCGCAGAACCTAAAAATCGCAGTGTTTGCGGTTTGCGGCGACAATCTCATCCTGTTTTAATTTGCTTCAGGTTTACGTTTACACATGTCTAGCACGACCACTTTCAAGGTACGCCCCGCAACCTTGCGCGATGCCAAAAATATCGCCGAACTCCATAACGCCATCGTCCGCGAAGCCTACAAGGCGCTTATTGCGGATGCCCAAATACCTGAAGTTCCGCTTGAAAAACGCCAAGCCTACTGGCGCGAAGCCATTGAATACAGTGAACCTCAAGTGTTGGTGGCACTGGATGATGACGAAAAAATCGTCGGTTTTGTCGGTTTTGATCGCAGTCGAGACAAAGGCACGCCACAGACTATGGGTGAAATTTGGGCCATTTACGCGAATGCCGACTATTGGGGCCAAGGCGTGGGCCTGGCACTGTGGGATGCTGCCCGCGAGGGCTTGCAAGACGAAGGGTGCACCCACGTAAGCGTGTGGGTGGCTCTGTCTAACGAACGCGCCCTGCGCTTTCATGAGCTGGCGGGTTTCAAGCGCGAAATGTCTAGCGCCAAGACGGTAGCCATTGGCAACGTTAGAGTAGAAGAAGTTCGCCTCAAGCGCGCCCTGGCGTAAGGACTGCCCGGGATTTCAGAGCTTTTTAACCACCACGCTACCGATGGAGTAACCGGCTCCGAATGAGCAAATCACGCCCAGCTCACCGGTTTGAATGTCGGTGTTGTGGCGGTGAAACGCGATGATCGAACCTGCGGATGCGGTGTTGGCAAACTCGTTCAAAATCACCGGTGCGTCGTCCAGTGTGGGTTCGCGCCCGAGCAGTTTGCGGCCGATGAATTGGTTCATCATCAGGTTGGCTTGGTGCAGCCAGAAGCGGCGCATCTGCAGCGGGGTGTAGCCCAGCGTTTTCAAATGGTTGGTGATGTGCTCTGCGGCCATGGGGCAGACCTCTTTGAAGACCTTGCGGCCCTCCTGGCGAAAGAGCTGGTCGCGGTCTTCAGGGTTGCGGTCTTCGGCGCGCGACATAAAGCCCGCGTTGTTGCGAATGTTGTTGCTAAAGGTGCTGAGCAGCTTGGTGCCCAGTATTTCAAAGGCCCCCGCAGGCGCCAGGTCTAGTCGCTCAACCAAAATGGCGGTACACACGTCGCCAAAAATGAAGTGGCAGTCGCGGTCTTTCCAAGCCAAGTGCGCTGAGGTGATTTCGGGGTTGACCACCAAAACTGCACGCACTGAGCCCGTGCGCACAGCATTGAAAGCCATCTCCAAAGCAAACGTGGCCGACGAGCAGGCCACGTTCATGTCAAACGCAAAACCTTGAACCCCCAGCGCGGTTTGAATTTCTACGCCCATGGCAGGGTAGGCGCGCTGCATATTGGCGGCGGCGCAAATCACACCGTCTACATCGGCGGCCGTTTTTCCAGCACGTGCCAGTGCATCTTGGGCGGCCTTAACGCCAATTTCGGCCATCATGGACAGCTCAGTATCGGCGCGGGGGGCAAATTGTGGGCGCATGCGCTTGGGGTCTAGCACGCCGGATTTTTCCATCACGTAGCGGCGCTGAATACCCGATGCTTTTTCGATGAATTCCACATTCGAATCGGTCAGTGCCACGTGCGTACCGGCAGCGATCTCCTGCGCATGGGCGGCGTTTTCCAGCGCTGCATACTGGTTATAGGCCGCCACCAATTCAGCGTTGCTGATGATTTCTGGTGGGGTAAACAGGCCTGTGCTGCTAATGGCTACGCGGTGCATCATTGGTTCAATGCCATGGAGTTTCCTCGTGACGATTCTGGTGGGGGGGTGCTAGGACAGATTGCGCAGCCGCATGAGGGTGAGCTGCAAAAGCCGAGCATCCGAGCTGGCACGGTGGCGTTGTGCCCCACGCTCATTGCTGATTTCGGCTTTGACGGTGTGCCAACGGTCAGCCTCGCCTTCGCTCAATAGGCGGCGCAGATTTTCCAACCGAAAACTAGGTGCCATTTCAGCCGCCTCGTACAGAGCGCCCAGCCAGGTGTAATCGTTGGCCCAGCCATCGGAGTACACGGTTTGGCCTCGCAGTTCGGCGTTGAGTTTTTGCGCCACTTCTGTTGCTCCCAGGCCCCGCTGAACGATCAGTTCGCGGGGGATGTGGTGAATAGAGGCGGCTTGCTCATCCCAGTGCGTCCAGTCGTTCTCGGGCTTGATGAGTGTGCAAAACGTGTGCCCGTTAGGGAGCACATAGCCCACCTCGATGGGGTAGCTGTTGCGCCCAAACCCGGATGCCTCGATGTCGAGCACCGTAGGGGCATACAAGGGTATTGTTTGGGCATGTGACATGGCTGTTAAATTATGACGCATGAGCAGCAGCCTATTAGCCTTGATTGACGACATCGCCACCATTCTTGATGACGTGGCACTTCTAACCAAATTGGCTGCAAAAAAACTGCCGGTGTGCTGGGTGATGATCTGGCACTCAATGCCCAGCAGGTCGCCGGTGTTAGAGCTGACCGGGAGCTGCCCGTCGTTTGGGCGGTATGTAAAGGCTCTTTTGTCAACAAGCGTGGGCGGCGGCATATTGCTGCATGGCTTGCCGTGGCTGCACCATTGGGTAGAGGCGGTCAATGTGCCACTTTTAAGTCTAAATAGCCTCTAGCCTTTATGCAGATTGCGCAAGCAGCTCCTAAATCTATAGCAACTGGCGTGGCGCTTTCTATGTTGGGCGCCGTCGCGTTCAGCGGCAAAGCCATCATCGTCAAGCTGGCCTACCGCTACCATGTGGATGCGGTCACCGTCATCATGTTTCGCATGCTGTTTGCGTTGCCATTCTTCCTGGCCATTGTGTGGTGGACCAGCCAGCCCCGCCGGGGTGTGGCAGTGGTTCCGCTGACGGGCAAAGACTGGTGGGGCATCGTAGGCCTGGGCGTTACGGGTTACTACCTGGCCAGCTTTTTGGACTTTGCGGGGCTGCAGTACATCAGCGCGTCGCTGGAGCGGTTAATTTTGTACTTGAACCCCACGTTGGTGCTGCTGATGGGCTGGGGCCTGTATGGGAGACGCATCAACGCACTGCAGGCTCTTGGCATGGCTATTAGCTACAGCGGCGTTTTGTTGGTGTTTGGGCACGAGGTGTCGCTCTCGAGTAGCGATACGCCCTTGGGTGCTACGCTGGTGCTAGGCAGCGCCGTGGCCTATGCGGTTTATCTGGTGTATAGCGGCGAGATGGTGCGCCGCTTGGGTTCGTTGCGGTTGGTGGGGCTGGCCACCAGCGTGGCGTGTGTGCTGTGTATTGCGCAGTTTGTGGTACTGCGGCCCATCAGCTCTGCATGGGCTGTGGCGCCAGAGGTCATTTGGCTTTCCATGCTCAACGCCACAGCGTGCACCGTGATACCCGTGCTGCTGGTGATGATGTCGATTGAGCGCATTGGCTCGGGGCTGGCGGCCCAGTCGGGCATGGTGGGGCCCATGTCCACCATCCTGATGGGGGTACTGATTTTGGGCGAGTCGTTCACCGGCTGGGTGGTTGCGGGTACGGTGTTGGTGCTGGCGGGTGTGTTTGTTGTTACCCGCTCGCGGTGAAATAACTTCAAAGGTAAGTCTATGGATTTGGGAATCAAAGGTAAATGGGCATTGGTGTGCGGGGCCAGCAAAGGGCTGGGCCTGGGTTGTGCGCAAGCGCTGGTGCAAGAGGGTGTGAACGTGCTGATGGTGGCGCGTGGCCGTGAAGCGCTAGAGCAAGCTGCTACACAATTAATAGCTGACTACGCACATTCCACGGGCGCTAGCGTGCTTTTTTGTGCCCAAGACATCACCACCGAGGTAGGACGTGCAGCGGTGTTTGCCATGCGTGCTGACTTTGACATGGTGGTTACCAACGCAGGCGGCCCACCGACCGGTAACTTTCGTGATTGGGACAGAGACGCGTGGATCAAGGCAGTAGATGCCAACATGCTCACCCCCATTGAGCTGATCAAAGCCACGGTGGACGGCATGGCCGCACGCGGCTTTGGGCGCATTGTGAACATCACTTCCAGCGCGGTGAAGTCGCCCATCGATATATTGGGTTTGTCCAACGGGGCGCGCAGCGGGTTGACCGGGTTTGTGGCGGGTGTGGCCCGCAGCAGTTTGGCCGCCAAAGGCGTGACCATCAACAACCTGTTGCCCGGCGCGTTTGCCACCGACCGCTTGAAAAGCAACTTTGCTGTCAATGCAAGCAAATCAGGCCAATCGGTAGAGGCCATTGCTGACGTACGGCGCAAAGGCATTCCGGCGCAGCGCTTTGGCACGCCGCAAGAGTTTGGCCAAGTGTGTGCTTTTTTGTGCAGCCAGCAGGCAGGCTATATGACGGGGCAAAACGTGCTGATCGATGGCGGGGCCTTTCCGGGCACGTTTTAGTCCGGCACGCTCTCAGCGTGGTGGTATGCGCTATTTGCGCGATGACAGCACAATGCCCGCCACGATCAGCGCAAATGCTGCTGCGTGGTAAGCGTGGGGCATGTCGCCCAGCATCAGCGCTGAAAGCAGCGCAGCAAAAAGCGGGGTGAGGTTGGAAAAAAACGCC
>JBJOLD010000091.1:0-11358 GCA_046045765.1 Pseudomonadota bacterium
CACCCACAGCGCCACCTAGGGGCAGCGCCCCCAGTTGCGTGAATGCCGTGCTGATGCCAGAGGGGATTGCAGTCGACGGAATCACCGTGGCCAGCGCAGATGACGAAGAAACAAAACCAAACTGACCTGCTACAAAATTGGTCGTACCGGCGGAAGTGGTGCCTGATACCGCACCTTGTGTCACCGACAAGTAGTCGCCCCCTTGCACGCCGACGGCAAAATCAGTACCACGAATGCCAACGGTTGCTGTGGTCGTTTTGAGTGCGAAGGCACTGCGGTTTCTGCCTCCAATCAGGCCGGTCACAAAACGCATAGACCCTCTAAAGATCGATATGGCAATGCGGTCCAATTCAGGCTTGACCGCGTCAAACCTATAGCCGTCAATGCGAAAGTCGGTGTTGGGATTCAAGGCAGCTAGCTGTCCGTCATCAAATCGCAAAACCGCTCTACCACTGCCGCTGGTATGCACGGTAGAGCCCTCCTCGATGCGTTGATTGGCTTGTATGCCCGACGTCACGCCGTTTTTTTCAACGTGCACTTCACCGGAAATCATTTCTATCTGCGCTGCAGCGCTAGCCCAATCAGTGCTTAGCAACCCTGCCAGCAAAAGAAATGTCATTCTCATAACGGCACTCCACTATGTAGAAGTCATCCTAACCAAAAAATAGCCTACAAACCATGACCTGTTAATGCAAGCGGTGGGTCGTGAACACGGACTTCCAAAGGGCCAAACCAGCGGCGCGTTCCCATTCAACCGCCGATTCATCTACTTGTGTGGGTTCTTCATTGAGGCGCGCTTTGTGTTGAATTTGTCGCAGTGTTCGGTAGGCCTGTGCAGCGTCGTCTCCAAGGTTACCCTGCAACAGCCCGCAGGCCTGCGCGCGTTGTAGTAGCGCAATATTGCCAACGTTGGCAAGTAGCTCAGGGTACTTCGCACATTGCGAAAGCACCAAAAATTGAACTACAAACTCAATGTCCACCATGGCACCCATGCTGTGTTTGACGTCAAATTGACCGCTTTTAACAGGATATGCGCCGCGCACCTTGGCGCGCATGTCCACAATCTCGGTGGAAAGCTTGCCTACATCGCGCGGGGTGCTGATGACGGCGTGGCGCACTGCATCGAACCACTGGTGTAACTCCGTCGAGCCTAAAACGCACCGGGCCCGCGTCATGGCTTGGTGCTCCCAGGTCCAGGCAGTGTTGCTACCGCGCTGTTGTTGGTAGTTGGAATACGAAGTGAAGCTGGTCACCAACATACCCGAGTTACCGTTAGGGCGCAGTGCAGTATCAATTTCATACAAATCGCCTTCACCGGTTTTAACAGTGAGCCAATTGATGAGCTTGCGCACCAGTGCGCCGTATACCTCAGTCGCCCTGTCGTCTTCATCGTCATAGACAAACACGATGTCCAGGTCGCTGCCATAGCCTAGCTCTTTGCCCCCTAATTTTCCATACGCAATGATGGCGAAACGTGCATCTGTGCGGTGCTTGTTTTTCAGACGATCCCAGCACCAGCGCGCTGTGGTGCGTAGTACGCTTTCAGCCAGTGCGCTGAGGTCGTCGGCAACCTGCTCTACGGTGATAACGCCTTCTACATCGCGGGCCAGTGTGCGAAATACCTCGGCGTGGTGTGCTCTGCGCAATAGGTTGAGCAAAGACTCATCGTCGTCTTCCTGACTCCCTTGTAGGGCTTCGCGTCTGCACTCAAGCTCGTGTTCAAACTCCGCAGCGTCAAAGCGCTCTTCGAGCATGGTATGGCCTGCAAGTTCGTCAATCACACCCGGGTGTTGGAGCAAGTAGCGCGCAGGCCAGCGCGCAGCGCCTAGCATACCCAATAGACGCTCGTGCACATTGGGCCGCTCCATCAGCAGCGCCAAATAGCTTTCTCTGCGCAGCAGGGGCTCTACCCAGTCGGCAAAACGTACAGCTGCGCTTTCGGACACCCGCCCTTGTTCCACCCATTGCGCTGTCCGCACAATGAGACGACCTAGCCGGGCGCGAGAGTCGTCGCGTAGCGCCAATATGCGGGGGTGGCCGCGCCATAAGGCAATCTTGTCATGCAGCCCCCCTTTTGTAGTTGCAAGCAGGGCGTCAAAGTCATCACTGTCGATAGCAGGCTTGCCACCGCTGCAACCCTTGCATCCATGTTGCGCACCACCCAAGAGAGAATCAAATTCCTGTGCTACCAATTCACGGTGTGTATCTAGTTGGGCCAAAAATGTTGGGGTATCCGCAAAGCCCAGTGTGGCTGCAATCCACGCTAAGTCAGCATCTTGCGTGGGAAGCACATGGGTTTGCTGGTCGTCCAAGTATTGAATGCGGTGCTCAACTTGGCGCAAAAATACATAGGCCCGCGTTAGCGCATTCGCTGTGGTTTGGGGCATAAGCCCGGCTTTGGCGATGCGTTGAAGTGCACTTACCGTGGGCCGGGTTCTGAGCTCAGGAAACTGGCCGCCACGCACAACTTGCAGTAGCTGGACGGTAAATTCAATCTCGCGAATGCCACCGCGCGACAGCTTGACATCGTTGCTGCGCTCGGGGTGGCCAGCGCTGCGTTTTGCAGCATGCTCTCGAATTTGGCGGTGCAAAACGCGCAATGCGTCAAACACGCTGTAGTCGAGGTAGCGCCTGAATACAAAGGGAACCACAATAGCGCGAAGCCCCACAGCGCACGAAGACACGGCTGCATTTTTTGGGGCGACCACCCTGCTTTTGAGCCAGGCAAATCGCTCCCACTCACGCCCTTGTACATGGAAGTATTCTTCCAGCGCCCCTAAGGACACTGCTGGAGGGCCGGAGTTTCCGTTGGGGCGCAATGCCAAGTCGACCCGAAATACAAATCCATGTTCAGTGGTGTCGCCAATCAGGGCGTAGATGGCACGCACGAGTTTGCCGAAATATTCTTGGTTCGAAATACGGCCACGTCCATGGGCGTCGCCCGCCGTTTCACCGTCGAAGTCATAAACATAGATGAGGTCGATATCGCTGGAAACATTGAGTTCACGTGCACCGAGTTTTCCCATGCCCACGATACACAGTTGGGCACGCAAACCCTGCTCGTCTAAAGGGGCGCCGTGTGTCGCCTCGAGTGCAAGGCAGCTTCGATCAAAACCGACGTTTAGTGCCCACTCCGCCAAAACAGTCATGGTGTGGGTAACAGTTTGTAAGTCTGCAGCGTGATCGCAATCTAAACAAACTAGTCTCTCCAACACCAGTTGCCGCACGGTGCGCAGAGCCTCAGAGGTGCTGGCTCCAGCGTTGTGAATGGTCTCAAACAAGGTTTGCATGTCAGTGTGCTGAGGCACTCCGGCAGGCAATTGGGGTAGTTGTCCTGCATAGCGGCGTCGAATGCGCTGCACAAATCGCGTCTCATGGGCCAAGGGGACATTTGCGTTGCGGGTCATAATTCTTTTTATGTTTGTTATTGCCCGAGATTCAATTTGATTCCAACAGCTTCGCCGTTGTTAAAAGCTGTAGGCGGTTTCGCCAAGTGGGCCCTGTGGTTGCTGACCGCTGGGTGGATCACATTGGCTTTGGTGTGGGGCGGGTTGCATTTTCTGATTGTGCCGCGAATCGGCGAGCTGCGCCCGTGGCTGGAGGCGCAAGCCACCAAGGCACTAGGGGTTAGCGTGTCCATCGGGCATATCGAGGCCATTTCCAATGGACTCATACCGTCCGTGGAGCTCACCAAACTCCGCCTTTTTGACGCGCAAGGCCATGAGGCGCTGGTGCTCCCGCGCGTGGTGGCTGCCTTCTCACCGCGCTCGGTGTTGGCGTTAGGGTTTGAGCAGCTGTATGTGGATGGTGCTGCGCTGGATGTTCGGCGTGACGTACAGGGCCATATTTGGGTGGCTGGGTTTGTCATTCCAACGACCGATGGCGCTACTAGTCCTGCAGTCAACTGGCTATTCTCCCAAACGGAGTTGGTTGTGCGCAATGGCGCGGTGCGGTGGACCGATGCCATGCGCAATGCACCGGCGCTTGAGTTGGTGGATGTAGATGTCGTATTGCGCAATCGCTTGCAATCGCACGACTTGGTTGTCAACGTGACGCCGCCTGTCCAGTGGGGGGAGCGCTTCTCATTAACCGGGCAATTCAAGCAACCTTTACTAACCCGCAATAACGGCAATTGGCGCCAGTGGCGCGGGCAAATTTTTTCAGAATTTACCAATATTGATGTCTCCCGACTGCAGCCCTATGTGGACATGGGTGCAGATGTAGCCCAGGGCATCGGCTCGTTGCGCGCATGGGTGGATGTTGACGTTGCCCAAGTGACGGGCGCAACGGCAGATATCGCGTTCACCGGTGTGAATTTAAGAGTGGACTCTCGGTTGGATGCGCTGAGTCTCAACGCGATTTCAGGCCGTATTGGCATGAAGCGAATTGCAGGAGGGCAAGAGTTGTTTACTGAGGGCTTGGCCTTTACTGCAAACGATGGCTTGCGTTGGCCTCGCGGCAATTTGCGGCTCTCGTTGTTGGGTAGCGATACGCAAAAGCCGGAGCAAGGCGAGTTGACAGCCGATCGCATAGATTTGGGTGCGGTGGCTGCTATAGCCCAACGACTGCCGTTGGGCGATGCGTGGGTGCAGGCACTCAAAAGCTACGACCCCGAGGGCATCTTGGAGAAGGTGCAGGCCAGCTGGCGCGGGCCGCTGGACAAGCCAGACCAATACGCGGCCAAAGGCCGTGTGGCCGGACTAAAAATAACGTCTCAAGTTGCATCTGCAACCCCGGGGTTTTCAGGCCTTAATGTCGATTTTGACTTCAGCCAGACGGGCGGCAAGGTCACGCTGATGTCCGCTGCTGGCACGGTGGCTGTGCCCGGAATTTTTGACGAACCATTGATTCGACTTGACCAATTTTCTGGTGATTTGCAGTGGAAGTGGGATGGAGAGCGCTTGCAGGTGGCTGTGCCGAATTTGCATTTCGCCAATCCCGATGGGCAAGGCGATGCCCAGGTGAAATGGCAATCTAACGATGTGGGCGGTGGCACGACGGTAAGCGACAAGCGTTTTCCAGGGTTTCTCGACTTGCAAGGAACCTTAAGCCGTGCTGACTTGTCGCGTGTGCACCGGTATTTGCCGCTGGTGATGGATCACGATGTTCGTGCGTATGTGCGAGAGGCGTTGGTAGCGGGTGCCGCCACCAATGTGAAATTCAAGCTAAAAGGTAATTTGCAAGACTTGCCTTATGCAGGTAGCAAACAAGGCGATTTGCGTATTTCCGCAGATATTAAAAATGCAACGTTTGCTTATGCACCAACGTTTCTATTACCCAAAGACAGCTTGCCGTGGCCGGCTCTCGGTCAGATTTCCGGGCAGTTTTCTATGGAGCAAGACACCTTGCAAATCAAAGGGGCGTCAGGTGTACTGCTGAGCGCTACAGCCGTGCAATTTGCCAAGTTGGATGCTTCCTTGAGCAAGCTTTACGGCGGCACCACAGTAGCTGCAACTGCTGATGCCAAAGGGCCGCTTGCGGACGTGTTAAGCGTGGTGAATGGTTCGCCGCTGGGTGTGCTGACCAGCAAAGCACTGGCCAATACCACCGCCAATGGCGTGGCTGACTATCGGTTGAAGTTGGCGTTTCCGTTAGCCGCGGTAGATCGGGCCACGGTGCAGGGAACGCTCACACTGCCGGGTAACGATGTGCAAATTTCCGCCGAGATTCCCAAGCTGTCGCGCTTACGCGGCGTGTTGAGCTTCACAGAGACGGGTTTTTCTGTCAACGGTGCGCAAGCGCGCGTGTTGGGTGGTGATGTACGTATCGAGGGTGGGCTTAGCACCACGGCTAAAGTAGGCGTGTCGGCGCTGCGCCTGCAGGGCAGTGCCAGTGCAGAGGGGCTGCGCGCCGCGACTGAGTTGGGGTTTGTGACGCGATTGGCGCACTATGCAAACGGTGCTGCCAACTACACCGCCACTATTGGCTTGCGTGCTGGCGTACCGGAGTTATTGGTTAGCAGCAATTTGGTAGGTTTGTCGCTGGCATTGCCAGCACCGCTGACCAAGGCCGCAGAGACTGCCTTACCCTTGCGTCTTGAGACTACGGTGGTGCGCACGGCCGCCCAAGGCGGGGCCGCCTTGCACGACAAGTTGCAGCTTGATGTGGGCAAGTTGGCTAACGTGACGTACGTGCGCGATGTCTCAGGTGCCGAGCCGCGCGTTTTGCGTGGCGCGATTGGTATGGGTCTTGCCGATGATGAACACGCGCCCTTGCCCGAAGGCGGCGTGGTTGCAAATATCAGCCTGCCGTTAGCCGATATCGATGCTTGGACGCAGGTGTTTACTGGTATCTCGGGTCCCAATACCTCTGGGGCAGTAGCGTCCGCTGCGGCTGGTGCAACCTATTTGCCCACCAGCATGGCGTTGCGTGCCAAAGATGTGGTGATGGGGGGGCGCAAGCTTAGTAATGTGGTGGTGGGTGGTTCGCGCGAGGGCACACTGTGGCGCGCCAATTTGGACGCAAGCGAGCTCAGCGGTTATTTGGAGTACCGCCAGTCGGTGGGGCCTACAGCGGGGCGCCTGTATGCGCGGTTAGCCCGCTTGTCCATTGGTCAAAGCAGCGCACAGGAGGTGGAAAATTTGCTTGATGAACAGCCCACCACTATTCCTGCGCTGGATGTGGTGGTGGAGGACTTTGAGTTGCGGGGCAAAAAACTAGGTCGACTCGAGGTAGACGCCGTGAATTTGGCGGTCTCTTCCCCCACTGCGACCACCGCACGTGACAGCCCGCGGGAGTGGCGCTTAAACCGCTTCAACATCATCACCCCAGAAGCCGTACTCACTGCCGATGGCAATTGGACCAACATTGCCAACCCAGCCGTGGCCATTGCAGGGCGTAGCATTAAAGATCGCCGTCGTACTACGCTGAATTTCAAACTTGCTATGGAAAATGCCGGCGACGTGCTAACGCGGTTTGGCATGGTAGGGGTGGTGCGCAGGGGCAAAGGAAAAATTGAAGGGCAAGTGTCGTGGTTGGGTTCTCCGATCACGCTGGACTATCCCAGCATGGGCGGAAGTTTCAATGTCAATGTAGAAACGGGGCAGTTTCTAAAGGCGGACCCCGGTATCGCCAAGCTGCTGGGCGTGCTGAGTTTGCAGTCGCTACCGCGCAGGTTGGCCCTGGATTTTCGGGATGTGTTTAGCGAGGGGTTTTCGTTTGACTTTGTGCGTGGTGATGTCACCATCGCGCAGGGCATAGCGCGCACCAATAACCTGCAGATGAAAGGCGTAAACGCGGCTGTTTTGATGGAAGGGCAGGCCGACATTGCCAAAGAAACACAGACGATTAAAGTGGTGGTGGTTCCAGAGATCAATGCCGGTAGTGCCTCGTTGATAGCGTCTGCGATTAACCCATTGGTGGGGCTCACGACGTTTTTGGCACAGGTAATTTTGCGCCGGCCACTGATTGAGGCCGCCACCCAAGAGTTCTTAATCGATGGCACTTGGCTTGATCCACGCATGACCAAGGTAGAGCATTAAATGAAAATCGCAGCCATTCAAATGGTGTCCACGGGCAATGTGCACAACAACCTACAACAAGCGTCTACCCTGCTAGCGCAGGCTGCAGCCCAAGGTGCAGAGTTGGCAGTGTTGCCTGAGTACTTTTGCCTGATTGGGCAGCACGACAAGGACAAACTGGAGATTCAAGAGTCGTTTGGCAGTGGTCCTATCCAGCAGTTTTTGGCGGACAGCGCCCGTGCCACCGGTATGTGGATCGTGGGGGGTACGCTGCCACTGACGGCAACGCAGGCTGACCGCGTGTTCAACAGCACGTTGGTATTTAGTCCTGCAGGCGTATGTGCCGCCCGCTACGACAAAGTTCATCTATTTCGCTTTGACAATGGCACAGAGTGTTACGACGAGTCGCGCGTGTTGGAACGCGGCGCTAAGCCAACCCGGTTTGGACTGCCCTCCAAAGACGGCCACACGTGGCAGATTGGTTTGAGCGTTTGCTATGACCTGCGTTTTCCAGAGTTGTACCGCGGCTACTCCGAACACGGGGTCGATTTGATATTGGTACCCAGCGCCTTCACGCACACCACGGGTAAGGCCCACTGGGAAGTGCTGTTGCGTGCCCGAGCCATAGAGAACCTAGCCTATGTGGTAGCCGCCGCACAAGGGGGCGTGCACCCCAATGGCCGGCAGACCTGGGGCCAGTCCATCGCCATCGACCCTTGGGGGCAGGTGTTGGCCGACTTGGCACAAGGCGTGGGTGTTGTAGTAGCAGACCTCAGCGCCGCTGCATTGCTCCAATGGCGTACTCAATTGCCTGCGTTAGCGCACCGTGTGCTGTGATTGACTATTCAAGTGCTATATTTTTCATAGCATGTTACGCATGCTACACCGGGGCTGCCGCTATTTATTGTTTAAGTCTTGGCCGTCCAAAGTCTTCTCAGGCCCCTGGGGCAGCTCCCCGTTTTTCCGTCCCGAAAACATAGTCCACCAAATAATGCCCACAAATAGCAGGCCGGCCCCCAGGGCCTCTAGTAATAACAGTGTCATGGTTCGATTCCTCGCTGGTTGGTATCTGACTTGCATTGTAGGAACGCTGTCAGCTTGCGGAAGCGCGCCCCAGGTACTCGCACTTGTTGAGCCCAAGGTGCCTGTCACTACAGCACCGTCCGCTATCCCAAACACTGTGGGCGTGATAAACCAGCTCAAAAGCAGATGGGTACCTGTGGCCTGGACGGAGCTGCCCGGGCTGGCAGACGATAACCTGTCTGAAGCCTGGAACGCATGGATCAAGAGTTGCGAAAAACCCGTAGCCCCGTTTTCTGCCTTGTGTGGCGAGGTGCGGCGTCTTAGCATTTCTGGTTCGCAGGATCAGCGTGACTGGATGCAATCCCGCCTACAGCCTTACAGGGTAGAGTCCTTGCACGGAGACGCCAACGGCCTGCTTACGGGGTACTACGAACCGATGTTGGAAGCCAGTCGCGCGTCTGTCGGAGCCTATCGCGTGCCCATTTACCAGCCACCACTCACGCTGGCACAGCGCAAGCCGTGGTTCACACGGCAAGAAATCGATACCTTGCCGCAAGCGCAGTCTGCCTTGAAAGGCCGAGTAATCGCTTACCTCGCTGACCCTATTGACGCGCTGGTGTTACAAATTCAAGGTTCAGGGCGCATTCGTTTGGCGCAAGCCGATGGTAGCCACCGCTGGGTGCGCGTAGCGTATGCGGGCACTAACGAGCAGCCCTACCGGAGTGTGGGGCGCTGGTTGCTCGATCAGGGGCTGACCAAAGACGCGTCGTGGCCCGGTATCAAGGCTTGGCTGGCCCAAAATCCGCAGCGCCAGCAAGAGCTTTTGTGGAGCAATCCGCGTATGGTGTTTTTTAAGGAAGAGGCATTGTCAGAACTGGATGCCTCTTTTGGCCCCCGGGGCGCGCAAGGTGTAGCGCTTACGCCAGGCCGCTCTATTGCGGTTGATCCCGCCAGCATTCCCTACGGCACACCGGTGTGGCTGGCGTCTGCAGGAGGGCAAACCCGGCTTCAAAAACTGGTAGTAGCGCAAGACACAGGCAGCGCCATTAGTGGTGCGGTGCGGGCAGATTATTTTTCAGGTTGGGGGCAGGATGCTGCCGATTTGGCGGGGCGCTTGCGTCAGTCATTGCAGTTATGGGCACTCTGGCCGAAATGACATAGATACCGTGCCAAGGCATACACTTGCGTGCACTTATTAGGAGATTTGCACCATGAATGCACCCCTGAGCCGCGACCTCCCTGCGCACATCCGCACAGCACTGGAAACGGTCACACTCGACGACAAATATTCTCTGGACTACGGTCACGCCTTTATGAGCGGGGTACACGCTCTGGTCAAGCTGCCTATGCTGCAGCGCGTGCGCGACCAGCGTGTTGGCAAGAACACAGCCGGGTTTATTAGCGGCTACCGGGGTTCCCCACTGGGAACTTATGACCAATCGTTGGTTAAGGCAGAGAAGTATTTGAAGGCGCACCACGTTGTGTTTCAGCCAGGCGTCAACGAAGAGCTGGCTGCCACCGCCCTGTGGGGCACCCAGCAGCTGGGCTTTGCCCCCCCCGGCAGTAACAAATACGACGGTGTGTTTGGTATCTGGTACGGCAAAGGGCCGGGCGTGGATCGCTGCTCTGACGTGTTCAAACACGCCAATATGGCGGGCACCACGCCGTGGGGTGGGGTGATTGCAGTGGCGGGCGATGACCACATTTCCAAAAGCTCTACTGCTGCGCACCAAAGCGACCACATTTTCAAGGCCTGTGGCACACCCGTGTTCTTTCCTGCCAATGTGCAGGAAATTCTGGACCTGGGTATTCACGCTTTTGCCATGAGCCGTTTTTCGGGCGTGTGGGCAGGCATGAAAACGATTCAAGAAATTGTGGAGTCCAGCGCCACGGTAATGATTGACCCCGACCGGGTGCAGATCAAAATTCCCACCGACTTTGTCATGCCGCCTGGCGGCGTGCACATTCGTTGGCCCGACGCTGCGCTGGAGCAGGAGGCGAGACTGTTTGATTACAAATGGTATGCAGCTTTGGCCTATATCCGAGCCAATCGGCTTAACTACAACGTGATTGAGGGGCTGAATGGTGGCAGGAGCGATCGCTTTGGCATCATTGCCAGTGGCAAGGCTTTTAACGACACGCGCCAGGCGTTGCTGGACCTGGGGCTGGACGACGCCACTTGCCAGCGTCTGGGCATCCGGTTGCACAAAGTGGGTGTGGTGTGGCCGCTCGAAGCGCAACTCACCCGCGAATTTGCCACTGGCTTGCAAGAGATTTTGGTGGTGGAGGAAAAGCGCCAAGTCATTGAATACCAGCTCAAAGAAGAGTTGTACAACTGGCGCCCTGATGTGCGCCCCACGGTGCTGGGCAAGTTCAACGAGGTTGACGGTGTGGGGCAATACGGCAGCGGGGGCGAATGGTCCATGCCCAGCCCGAGCGCGAATACCTTGCTGCGCGCTAACGCCGATTTGTCGCCCGCCATCATTGCCCGCGCCATTGCGCAACGCATCAAAAAGTTGGGCATCGACACGGACATCGCCGCCCGCATTGACGCGCAATTGGCGATTCTGAACGCCAAAGATTCGGCCATGCAGGTGCTGGAAGTGAATACCAGCGCCGCGATTCGCCAGCCCTGGTTTTGCTCTGGTTGTCCACATAACACCAGCACGAAAGTGCCCGAGGGCTCACGCGCCATGGCCGGCATTGGCTGCCACTTCATGACCATCTGGATGGACCGCGCTACCGTGGGCTTTACGCAGATGGGTGGGGAAGGCGTGCCGTGGGTGGGGCAGCAGCCTTTCAGCCACGACCAGCATATGTTTGCCAATTTGGGTGATGGCACTTACTTTCATAGTGGCATTCTGGCCATCCGCCA
>JBJOLD010000101.1:0-2876 GCA_046045765.1 Pseudomonadota bacterium
AACCCCTCAAACATCACTGTTTGAGGGGTATCGTTTTGGTGCGGCTGGCAGGAATTGAACCCACGACCCCTTGGTTCGTAGCCAAGTACTCTATCCAACTGAGCTACAGCCGCTAAGCCTCGAAGTATAGCAGTTCTTTTACACTAATGGCCGGTGGAGCCTAATAAATTGAACTCTTCAGGCTTGTGAGTGAAACATCGCTCTTAGACACTCCTCGCTACCTAGTTCAAGTTTCATCTAAGTGATTATCCCAGTTACTGTGAAAATCATGCGCCCGCAACCGCAGGATATGCGTATATAGCTATATTTTTGATAGCACTTTATTTGATCTTTTGCGGCAAAGTATTTATAAGCTTAGGCTACCACTTGGCGGGCAGTAAGATGATTAACTGTTTTTACGCCCATAACCTTGCTGACCATTACATGATCGTGTTTGGTTAGAGCTTTGCTTGCACCGGGCCGATTATCAAGACCTATTAAGCACCTTGTAGTGCTTTCACTATGACGGAATGGTGCAACATAGTACTTTCCCTTGTGCACAAAGTAACAATACGGTGGCTGTCTATGTTGTTCAACATCAAGACAGATGCAAGCCGCTGCACTGCAGGTGGTGCATAAATTCCCGCAATATCAAAAGCGTGGCAGCAAACGACTTGCCAAGGGGTAGCCCCTCGCTGGCTGCTGGCCGCCCGAGCGCAACCGCAGCAAGCCGGTTGAACGTGTACTCCACGTCCTCTAGCGTCAGCACGACGGGATACAAGCTTAGCCCATGGGCTGCGGTGGCAATTTCATGCAAGTTGGCGTCGCTGCTTGCCAGCCAGGTGCCCGGGGCGACCATAGCGCCCGCAAGCACCACTTGGTCTTCTACGGTTTGAATCGCGTGTTCCAGCTCTAAAGACGAGGGGATTTCGCGCTTGAAATGCTCCTGGGCGATTTGTTCAAACCCAATCCTCAGCACCAAATACGCAATGGGCGAAATGGGTTCATCGCTTGCATGGCCGTGCACTGCATCGGTAGTGGACACCACCGTCTGCTGTGCGCCAATATGCAAGTTCAACCGCGCGTGCACTTGCACTTGCGCTTGGGCTGTCATGGCAGGCTGGTCAGCCAGCGCAAAAAGTCGGCGTGCATTGGCGCGCTAATGGTGTGGTCCACCGGGTACAAATGCAGGGCATGTGCCACGCCCACTTCGTTAAGCAACGCGTGAGATTTATGCGCCCAATCCACGGGCAGCTTGGAGTCCAGCTCGCCATGGGCCACAAATGCCTGTAGGTTGGAGAGTTGCGTTTTGCTGGCAATGTGGGGCCGCAGCTCGGGCAAGATGCGCCCGCACAGCAAGCCGAAACCAGCCACTGCGTGTGGCGCAGACAACCCAACGCTAGCGCTCATGATGCCGCCCTGGCTGAACCCGACCACCACGGTTTTGTCCGCAGCCATGCCATGTGCGGCCCGCAGTTGTTGCATCAAAGTGATAAGCGCCAATCGGCTGTGCTCAGCTTCTTCGGGCACGATGCTGGGGCCATTGGCAGTAAACGCCACACGGAACCACGCAAACTGCCCGGGGCCCAACACTAGGGGGCCGCGCACGGTGACCACCAGCGTGTCATCTGACACACCGTCAGCCAGCGTGAGCATGTTGGCCTCGTTGCTGCCCACCCCATGAAGTAGCACCAGGCAGCGCGCAGGCTTTGCAGGTGCGTTTGAACGGATGCTGTACTGCAAGCCAGACACGCTGTCTTGCTGCAATGACCTCAAGGTTGTGGACATAGTGCTTAAGCCTTATTGCTTAACGGCTTCTACTTGCACGACCAAACGCACGTTTTTAGGGAAGCCCCAATCCACGCCGTAGGCCATACCAAACGCGGTGCGGTCGATGGTAGTTTCGAAATCGCCACCGCACACTTCGCGCTTGATCATGGGGTTTTCGTAGCAGTTGAACTGGTTGGCCTTCAGAGTGACGGGCTGGGTTTTGCCCAACAGAGTCAAGCTGCCCACGATCTCAGACACCTTGTCGCCGCTGAACACAAACTTGTCAGACGCGAACTTGATGGTAGGGAACTTGGCTGCGTCAAACAGGTCGGCGCTTTGCAAGTGTTGGTTGAACGCGGCGGTGCCAGTGTTCACCGAAGTAGCGTCGATCGTGATGCTGACCTTGCCTGTTTTGGCAGCGCGGTCAAATTGCACAGTGCCTTCTTTTTTGTCAAAGCGGCCACGGTTGGTGGTGGTGCCAAAGTGACCAATCTCAAACGTCACAAACGTGTGGGTGGGGTCCATGGCGTAGTCAGCGGCTTGGACAGCAGAGGCACCGGCCAACAAGGTGGCCACAGCGGCCAGAGTTACGAGGGATTTACGCATAAAAGTCTCCTGAAGAAAAAAGAACAAAGGTTGAAAAAATCAGAATTTGCCAACGCCAGAGAGCGCTAGCTTGAACTTGACCTGCACGTCATCGGCCACCATGGACGTGTCCGCCCATTCGTTTTCGCCAATCTTGTAGGTCAGCCGTTTGATGGCCAAAGTGCCAATGGCGGTGGTTACCGCACCGCTTTGCGTGAGGGTGACGGGCACCACCACGTCTTGCACATTGCCCTTGATGCTGAGCTTGCCAGCCACCTCAAACTTGCCGCCGCCCAAGCCTTTGACAGCGCCGGACTGAAAGGTGGCCTGGGGGAACTTGGGCACGTTGAACCAGATGGCTTTGGGCAGCTCGGCATCCGTCTCGCGGGAGCCCAGGGTGGCGCTGCCAGTGTCGATGTTGAACGCAATTTTGCTGGTGGCAGGCTTGGCTGCGTCAAAGGCAATTTGCGCGTCAAACTTCTTAAAGCGGCCCTCTACTGGTACGCCCATTTGCTTGAACACAAAGACGATTTCGCTTTGTG
>JBJOLD010000163.1:0-7450 GCA_046045765.1 Pseudomonadota bacterium
TGTGGCGGCATCACATAGCTCGGGATTCAACACAATGCCGACTGACGTATCGGGCTTAACGGACCGCCATGCCTGCACACCCAACCCATGCGCCAGCATTAAGTGATGGGCTGCGCTCAGCGACTCGGCGCGGTTACGCCCACCGGGCGCAAACACTCCCAGGTCGTGTCCCAGGAAAGCGCTGCACCAAGGCTCATTGAGTGTGGCCACGCGGGGCAAGCGGTCGCCAATCTCTTGTGCAACATGCTGGACGTAGTCCGCAAAACGATAGGCCGTGTCACGATTGAGCCAACCACCCGCCAAGTGCGAAGGCAAGTCCCAATGGAACAGCGTGGCATTGGGCGTGATGTTGTACCGGGCAAGCTCATCCAGCAAACGTTTATAAAAGTCCATCCCGGCGTGATTGACCTTGTTATTGGCATCCATCACCCGGGGCCAGGCTACAGAAAAACGGTAGTGTTTGAAGCCGAGATCAGCCATCAGCGCTACGTCTTCACGGTAGAGACGGACGTGGTCGCAAGCAACTAAGCCATCGCTTGCGTCTTTGATGCGTCCGGGTTGTTTGCAAAAGTCATCCCAAATGCTGGGGACCTTGCCGTTTGAGGCCGCAGCGCCCTCAATCTGAAAAGAAGAAGTGGCGCAACCCCACTCGAACTGATTACTCAAAAGCAAAGAATCAATCATAGACATGCAAAAATTAGTGCGTTAGCCGCCCTTGACCGAACCCGACAACAGACCGCGCACAAAGAAACGCTGCAGCGAGAAAAAAACCGCCACTGGCACTGCAATCGACACAAATGCACTGGCGGTCAAAATCTCCCAACTCTCGCCACGAGAACCCAGCAAGTCATTGAGTTTGATGGTCAACACAATTTGCTCAGGCTGCTTACCCAAGAAAACCAACGCGACCAAAAAGTCATTCCAGACCCACAAGAACTGAAAAATCGCAAAACTAGCCAAAGCAGGCACCGACAATGGCAACACGATGCTGATAAAAATCTGGAAGTGCGACGCGCCATCCATCCGTGCACTCTCAATAATGTCGCGCGGCAAAGCAGCAATGTAGTTACGCAGCAAATAAATCGCCAGGGGTAAGCCGAACGCTGAGTGGGCCAGCCATACCCCCAAGAATGACTTGGACTCCATGCCCAACACAGCACCCAATTGGTTGTACATGCGCAGCAAAGGGATCAACGACATTTGTAGCGGCACTACCAGCAAGCCCACCACCACAATAAACAGCCACTTGCGCCCAGGAAAGGTCATCCAGCTAAATGCATAGGCTGCAAATGCCGCAATCAGAATGGGGATGAACGTAGCGGGAATGGTGACCTTAAAGGTATTGAGAAACGCCTGGCCTACCCCCTCTGAGGCCACCACTTTTTGGTAGTTTTGGGTGCTGAAAGACGGTGGTGTTTCGGCCACATAAAAAATGCGGATGCCTTTGTCTTTTTCGTATGGCTGACTCAGCTCTAGTCGGTACGTGCTGTCAGCGGCAACAGTCAGCATTCCATCGGGCTGGCCGTCTTCCTCATCAAAAACCTGCCCATCAGGCACTTCTATCTTGGTACCCACGTCGTATTGACCAGGCTTGGCAGATTGCAAAGAAAATTTCTTCAGCTGAACTTGCGCTTGCTCACCAAAAAGGCGGCCTGTGATGACATATTTATCGCCATCCTTCACCATACTTTGCAGCCCACCGGTACGACGCATGTCAGAACGTGACTGGGTAGACAAAGAAGTCCACCAGCCACTGGACGCCAATTGCTCTTTCTCGCGAAAACTGGATACCAACAAGCCGAAGGTAGGCAAAACCCAGACCAGCACGATCAGCAGCAACAGTAATTGGGCTGCAATACTGGGAAGACTGAAGTATTTTTTCATCGTTGCGCCTCTTCGGTGCGAAACCGGCGAATATTAAAGGCCATGACTGGCACTACGGCAAACATCAAAACCATGGCAAGCGTGGAACTGCGCCCATAGTCACCGCCGCCACGGAACATCCAGTCGTACATCAAGTTAGCCAGGACACCGGTATCCCACTGCCCGCCGGTCATGGCCATCACCACGTCGAATACTTTCAGCACAGTGATCGTGATGGTCGTCCACACCACCAGAATGGTCGACATTACCTGCGGGATCATGATTTCAAAAAAGATTTGAAGTTCGGTGGCGCCATCGATGCGGGCCGCTTCAATCGTGTCGGTAGGTACGCCGCGCAAAGCAGCTGACAAGATCACCATGGCAAACCCGGTTTGAATCCAGATCAGAATAGCCATGAGAAAAAAGTTGTTCCAAAACGGCACCGTAACCCATGCTTGTGGCGTGAAGCCCATACCCATGACCATGGCGTTCAAAATACCAATTTGGTCCGAATCGGGTCCACGGAAATCGAATACAAACTTCCAGATCACGCTGGCGCCTACAAAGCTGATAGCCATGGGCATAAACACCATGGACTTGGCGAAGCCACCCCACCACACCCGGTCAGCCAGCACGGCAACAATCAGGCCAAATGCAGTTGCAGTAGCAGGCACTACCAGCAACCACAAAAAGTTGTTACGAATAGTGATGAAAAAGTTTTGATCTGCAAATACCCATTGGTAATTGGTCAGACCAACAAACACCTCACCTGTTGCGTCGTAAAAACTGAGACGAAAAGTTTCAAACAGGGGGTAAAAAAGGTAGGTGCCCAGCAGCAACAGCGCGGGCGCCAAAAACAACCAAGGCCGCACACTGGACTTGATGCCCTCCCTGCGATTTTTGGTCGCAAACGGAAGATCCGCAATTTTGTCCAGCAGCAAATTGGAGCCTGCAAAGTACAGCAGGCAAAACGCGATGCTGACCACCACGGCGGTAAACGTTTGAATGATTGGGTCGTTCATGGTGATCAGCTCGGTCTCTGTAAGCCTAAGTGGCTTGATTACTTGATAGCGTCCCAGCTCTTCTGGATTTCGTCTGCCACTTCCTTGGCAGAAGCACCACCGGAATAATTGACCATTCCTTTCCAGAAGCTGCCTGCACCTACTGCGCCGGGCATCAGGTCTGAACCGTCAAAGCGGAAGGTAGTCGCACCCAACAAAATTTGCCCTTGCTTCTTCAGCGCAGGTGTTTTGTATTTAGCCAGGTCTACACCCTTGTGTGGTGTAAGGAAGCCGCCTTCAGCCATCCAGATCTCATGAGACTGGGGGTGCTGCAGGTAATCCATGAAGGCGTGTGCGCCCTTGCTGTCTTTGGTGATGGTTCCAATCGTGCCGCCACCCATAACAGGGTTGCCGAGTTTTTTGCCCGCGTAAGAAGGGAAGTAGAAAAAGTCCGCTTCGTCAGCCTTGCCTTCTGGGAAAAAGGCTGGGATGAACGATGCTTGACGGTGCATGTAGCACTTGGGTGGGGAACCGAACATGCCTTTAGGGCTGTCCTTGAAACTCACCGTGGCTACAGCTTTGGCACCACCATCTACATAAGCGTCATTCTTGGCTATGGCACCGTAGGCATCAATCGCTGCGATGACTCGGGGGTCGTTGAACTTGACAGTGTTGTTAACCCAGCCGTCATAGACCTCAGGAGTTTGAGTACGCAACATAAAGTCTTCAACCCAGTCGGTAGCAGGCCAGCCAGTGGCTGCGTCGCTGCCAAGGCCAATACACCAAGGCTTGGCACCGCCGTCGGAAGCCATTTTCTTAGTCAGAGCCATCAACTCTTCCATGGACTTAGGTACTTTGTAGCCCTTTTCCTTGAAGTTCTCAGGGATGTACCAGACCAGGCTCTTCACGTTCACGTTGTAAAAGAAGCCGTAAAACTCTTCCTTGCCAGCCTTGTTCTTGTAGGTACCCAAGTCAGCCCACGACTTGCCCGCAGAGTAGTTTTTCTTGACCCATTCTTGGGATTTAGCACCCAATGGAGTCAGACCGCCAATAGCAGCCATGTTCGCTGCCAGACCAGGCTGTGGAAAAAACGAAATATTGGAAGGTGAACCCGCCTTGATATCGATAACGATTTGTTGCTCGGAACTTTGTGAGCATGAATGCTTCACAGTTGCTCCTGTAGCCTTTTCAAAGTTAGCAATGACCTTTTTGAACATGCCTTCTTCAGCGCCGGTCCAGGGACATGTAATGGTGATGACTTCACCCTTCAGGTCTGGGCCTTTGTAATCAGCGGCCATTGAAGGGCTGACCATCGAAGCCAAAGCCAGCATTGAGCCAGCGGCGATTACGGTTTTCTTAAACATACGAGACTTCTCCTCAAAATACTCCACGGCCCATCCGTAAAGCAAAACTTAAATTCGGTTGATTAAATGCTGCGCCCATCGGCGTTGAAGCGATACAAATGCTCTTGTGCAAAACCTAGTGCAATGACGCTGCCAGGCTCCATAGCCAGTGTGCCGTCCATGCGGGCGGTAATTTCGCCCATGTCCCCGGCGTCCACATAGGCAAAGGTTTCATTGCCCAACTTTTCGGCATGCTTGAGCGTGCCTTTGATCGCACCATCAGCTTGCACCTTGAGATTTTCAGGGCGCAGCCCCACGGTATGCGCGCCCCACTGCGATGCAAAATCGCCACCAATGAAATTCATTTGTGGCGACCCAATAAACCCGGCCACAAACAAGCTGGCTGGCTTGTTGTACAAATCCAGTGGCTTGCCGACTTGTTCTACCCGCCCCTTATTCAGCACCACGATCTTGTCTGCCAAGGTCATGGCCTCTACTTGGTCATGCGTTACATAAATCATGGTGGCACCCAGGCGGCGGTGCAGCGTGGCCAGCTCCACCCGCATCTTGGTGCGCAATGCGGCATCCAAGTTGGACAAAGGCTCGTCAAACAAAAACACTTTGGGGTCACGCACAATGGCACGACCAATAGCAACGCGCTGGCGCTGCCCGCCTGAAAGCGCCTTGGGCAGGCGCATCAAGTAATCGTCAAGCTGTAAAATTTTGGATGCATTCTTAACCCGGCGGTCTATCTCATCCTTGGGTACTTTGGCAATTTTGAGCGCAAATGCCATGTTGTCGTACACCGTTTTGTGGGGGTATAGCGCGTAGCTTTGAAACACCATAGCCACACCGCGCTCGCTAGGCGGCAGGTCATTAACCGACTCACCACCAATAGTCAGAGTGCCGCCTGAGATTTCTTCCAAGCCCGCAATCATGCGAAGCAGCGTGGTTTTGCCACAGCCTGACGGCCCCACAAACACCACAAACTCGCCAGGCTCCACGTCGAAATCAACGCCATGGATTACGTTGAGCTTGCCATAGGCTTTTTGAATATTACGAAGACGAACGTCGGATTGACTCATGTTTTATGCCTATCTCAAGCGCGGGTTAACGCAAAAAATAAATGCCCTCAGGGGCCTCTATGGTGCGCTTTAAAGTCTGAATTAAACCAATCATGCAAACGTTTGCATACTGGGGTTTGCCCTAGGTATGGCTAGTTGGCTGGCTAATGGAATAATCGATAAATGGCTATAGCTCAAAAACCCGACAGTGAATCTGTTCCCGCCCTGGGTGCGGTAAGTTCATTGAAAACTGCCCGCCGTACGGTGCAGATGACGGACATTGCCCACATGGCGGGCGTCTCGGCATCGACGGTTTCGCGCGCGCTCAGCGGTAGCACACTTATTCCCGAGGCAACACGCCAGCGAATCAGTGAAATAGCCCGTTCATTGAACTACCGTGTCAATGTCGGCGCTGCCAGCCTGCGCAAGCGCGACGTGCACACCATTGGCGTGGCAATTCTTGGCGACAGCATGCAGTCCATATCGGACCCGTTTTTACTAAGCATCTTGGGCACAGTGGCGGATTCGCTGGACGAGCGCGGTATGAGCCTCATGCTCACCCGCCTGCGCGAATCCAGTCAAGGCTCGCTCACCGCCATGCTCGACAGCGGGCAGGTAGCGGGGCTCATCATCATTGGCCAGCTCACTTGGCACGAACACCTCAATACCTTGGCCAAACAAGGCTTCCCCATTGCGGTGTGGGGCGCCTGCCTGCCGGATGCGGCGTACCCGGTAGTAGGGGGTGACAACGTGTTAGGCGGCTACCTTGCAACCCAGCATTTGATTGCACAGGGATGTCGCCGCATTGCCTTCTTTGGCGATACCAGCCACCCAGAAGCTGGCATGCGCTACCAAGGCTATTTGCAAGCGATGCAAGAAGTGGGAATCGTCCCCGACCCGCGATTAGTGCAACCATTCTTATTTGGCTACGTGCGCATTCGCGAAACCATAGACCAGTGGCTGGACCAGAACCTGACGTTTGATGCCATATTTGCTACCAGTGACGTAACCGCAATCTCCATCTTGGGCGCGCTAACCGAGCGTGGCATATCGGTGCCATCGCAAGTCAAGCTCGTGGGTTACGACGATATTGCACTGGCAGCCCACGTACACCCGTCATTAACTAGCGTGCGCCAACCGCCTGACCTGGCAGGACGCGCATTGGTCGATTTACTATTTGATGTACTGCAAGGCAAGGAGCGCCGCACGGTCACACTGCCCGCTACCCTGATCGCACGCGACTCCAGTTTGTAGCGCCCAGCGACCCGATAAAATACGGATTTCCATGCAAGCTGCCGTGCAAACCGCCATGGAACGCCCACCATGGGCCACCACCGACCCGGATACCCCCAGTGACCTACGCCCTAGAAACCCAGCGCCGCCGCACCTTTGCCATCATTTCCCACCCCGACGCGGGTAAAACCACGCTGACCGAGAAGCTACTGCTGTTCTCGGGCGCCATTCAAATTGCGGGCTCAGTCAAGGCGCGCAAGGCCACACGCCATGCCACCAGCGACTGGATGGAGATTGAGAAGCAGCGCGGCATTTCGGTCGCCTCATCGGTGATGCAAATGGTCTACCGCGACCACGTGATCAACCTGCTCGACACGCCCGGCCACAAAGACTTCAGCGAAGACACCTACCGCGTGCTGACCGCCGTGGACTCGGCGCTGATGGTGATTGACGCTGCCAACGGTGTGGAGGCACAAACCCGCCGCCTGATTGAAGTGTGCCGCCAGCGCGATACGCCCATCATCACGTTTGTGAACAAGATGGACCGCGAAGTGCGCGAGCCGCTGGACATCCTGGACGAGATCGAACGCGAACTGGGCATGCCCTGCGTTCCCATGACCTGGCCTGTCGGCCAGGGCAAGCTGTTTGGCGGAATCATCAATTTACGTACCAAAGCGATGACAGTGTTTGAAAGTGGCAGCGAGCGCCGTCCGCAGGATTTCGACACCGTTCCTTTGAACGATGCAGATTCGCTGGCCAAGCGGTTTGGCCATGAGTGGACCACGGCCATGGAAAGCATGGAGCTGGCCGTAGGCGCATCGCCCGCATGGGACCACGCGGCGTTTCTGGCTGGCAAGCAAACACCCGTGTTCTTTGGCTCTGGCGTCAACAACTTTGGTGTGATGGAGGTGCTGGATGCGCTGGTCGATCTGGCCCCGCCGCCCCA
>JBJOLD010000002.1:0-5265 GCA_046045765.1 Pseudomonadota bacterium
TCGGGTGAAGGTTGCTGGCGCGGTACTCGGTTGGGCGGCTGTCCCCCGCGGCGGCCTAGGGCCGCCTGCTCCTCTTTTATGCCGCCCAACCGAGTACCGCGCCAACAGCGGAGTTGGTCGCAGCAAAAATTCACCGCCGGGCCGATCCAAGGCGAATTCGCCCCCTGAGGGGGCAGCGACCCGCGCAGCGGCGGAGCGTGGGGGCACAATACTTCTTATGAGCGAATTGAAGAAAAAACTACTGCTGGTCGACGGCTCCAGCTACTTGTACCGTGCATTTTTTGCCGGTGGTGAGACCATGAGCATCACGCTGGCGGACGGCACGGTGCAAAAAACCGGGGCTATCCGCATCATGATCAACATGATGAACAGCCTGCACAAGGAGTACCCGTCGGACTATGTGGCCTGCGTGTTTGACGCCAAAGGCCCCACCTTCCGGGATGCCATTTACCCCGAATACAAAGCCCATCGCGACCCCATGCCGGACGATTTACGGTCGCAAATTGCGCCGATTCACGAGGTGGTGCGGCTGTTGGGCTGGACGGTGCTGGACGTGCCGGGGGTCGAGGCGGACGATGTGATTGGTACGCTAGCAGCCACGGCGGCGCGCCAGGGCATTGAGGTGATAGTGAGCAGCGGCGATAAGGATTTGGCGCAGCTGGTGGACGAGCACATCACCATCATCGACACCATGAACGGCAAACGCCGCGATTTGGCCGGCGTGCAAGAAGAATTCGGTGTGCCGGCCAGCCTGATGCTGGACTACCAGACGCTGGTGGGTGACACCGTGGACAACGTGCCCGGTGTGGCCAAGGTGGGCCCCAAAACAGCGGTGAAGTGGTTGCAGCAATACGGCTCGTTGCAGGGAGTGGTGGACAACGCCGCCAACATCGGCGGTGTGGTGGGCGAGAACCTGCGCAAGGCACTGGACTGGTTGCCCACAGGCCGCTCGCTACTGACGATCAAGACGGACTGCGATTTACAGGATTGGCTGCCCGGTTTGCCTGCTATGGAATCCATAGCTGCTTACGCACAGGACACAGCGGCCCTGGCCTCTTTTTATGAAAAATATGGCTTCAAAGGCTTAGCCAAATCGTTGGGAAGTCAAGCCACTTCCAGACGCCAACCAACGGCTTCCCCCGGCCTCTTTGACGAGCCCGACGCCCCTGCCGCGCCAGCAGCATCCACCGTCAGCACCGTCGACTACGACACCATCCTCACCTGGGAATCCTTCGACGCCTGGCTTTCCAAACTGCAGGTAGCCCCTCTGACCGCGCTTGACACCGAGACCACCTCGCTGGACGAAATGCGCGCCGAAATTGTGGGCATCAGCTTTAGCGTGGAGCCGGGTAAGGCCGCCTACATCCCCGTGGCGCACAACTACCCCGGCGCGCCCGACCAATTGCCGCGCGACGAGGTGTTGGCGCGTCTCAAATCCTGGCTCGAGGACCCCAAAGCCCTGAAGCTGGGCCAGCACATCAAATATGACCGCCATGTGTTCGCCAACCACGGCGTGGAGGTGCAAGGCTACGCCCACGACACCATGTTGCAAAGCTACGTGCTGGAAGCCGACAAGCCCCACGGCCTGGGCAGCCTGGCGCTGCGCCACCTGGGCCGCATCGGCACCAGTTTTGAAGACCTGTGTGGCAAGGGCGTGAACCAGCTCACCATGAACCAGGTAGATGTAGAAAAGGCCGCGCAGTACGCCAGTGAAGACGCCGATCAGACGCTGGACGTGCACCTGGCGCTGCATCCCCTGATTGAAGCCAGCGACAAGCTCAAGTTCGTTTACGAACTGGAAATTGCCAGCAGTGAAGCCCTGTACCGCATTGAGCGCAACGGCGTCCTGATTGACGCACTGACGCTCTCCAACCAAAGCCACGAGCTAGGCCAGCGCATTGTGCAGCTGGAAACCGAGGCTTACGAGATTGCAGGCCAGCCGTTCAACCTGAGCAGCCCCAAGCAACTGGGTGAAATTTTCTTCGACAAACTGGGCATGCCGGTGGTCAAGAAAACCGCCACTGGCGCCCGTAGCACCGATGAAGAAGTGCTGGAAAAACTGGCCGAAGACTACCCGCTGCCCGCCAAACTGCTGGAGCACCGGGGACTGGCCAAGCTCAAGGGCACGTACACCGACAAGCTGGCCCTGCTGGCGCTGCCACGCACCGGCCGTGTGCACACCCATTACGCACAGGCCGTGGCGGTGACAGGGCGCCTAAGTAGTAACGACCCCAACTTGCAGAATATTCCCATCCGCACGCCTGAGGGCAGGCGCGTGCGCGAGGCTTTTGTGGCCCCGGCGGGCAGCGTGATTGCCAGCGCGGATTACAGCCAGATTGAGTTGCGCATCATGGCCCACATCAGTGGTGATGAAGCACTGCTCAGCGCGTTTGCCGCCGGGCTGGACGTGCACCGCGCTACCGCTGCCGAGGTGTTTGGCGTGCCGGTGGACCAGGTGAGCAGCGAGCAGCGCCGCTATGCCAAAGTGATCAACTTCGGGCTGATTTACGGCATGAGCGCGTTTGGCCTGGCGCGCAATCTGGGCATCGACAACACCGCGGCCAAAAATTACATTGCCCGCTACTTTGAGCGCTACCCTGGCGTTAAGGCCTACATGGAGTCCACCCGCGCGCTGGCCCGCAGCCAAGGCTATGTGGAAACCGTGTTCGGCAGGCGCTTGCAGTTGGCGGGCATTCAAAGCGCCAAGGGCGCGCAGTTGGCCGGTCTGGAGCGTGCTGCCATTAACGCGCCTATGCAGGGAACAGCGGCCGACCTGATCAAAATGAGCATGGTGAAGGTGCAGCAGGTGCTGGATGTGGAGCAACGCGGCACCAAAATGATCATGCAGGTGCATGACGAGCTGGTGTTTGAGGTGCCTTCAGGAGAGGTGGATTGGCTCAAGCTTGAGATTCCACGCCTGATGGCAGGCGTTGCTCATCTCAAGGTACCTTTGCTGGCCGAAGTAGGGGTAGGTCCCAACTGGGATAAAGCACATTGAATTTATAAAAATAAGGTCTTAATCGACCACACTGCTGTGCTTGTACGTGTTTATCTAAACTGCCGACTGATTTAACCCAAGGAGATCTGTAAATTGAATTCCAACCTCAAAACCGATTTTGATGCTCTGCTACCCAGCGGCGCATCCACCGAAAACGGCGCTACCCGCCGCACTGCCTTAAAAACCGCATTGGGTGTGGGCTATGCAGCAACTGCCATGCCCATCATGGCGCAAACCGCCGTCAAAACGCCATCCACTGGCCTGCGTGTGGGTGAAACCTTGATGGAGTCTGACGGTTTTCCTATCCCCGTGTATTTCGCTGCACCCGAAGGCAAAAAGAACCTGCCTGTGATTCTGGTGATTCAAGAAATTTTCGGCGTTCATGAATACATTGCCGATACTTGCCGCCGCTTTGCAAAGGCCGGGTATTTGGCCATTGCCCCCGAGCTGTATGCACGTCAGGGCGATCCAATGAAATACGGCGATATGGCCAAACTGATGGCCGAAGTAGTGTCCAAGGTGCCTGATGCGCAGGTGATGGGTGATTTGGATGCCGCAGTTAAATGGGCTGGCGAAAACGGTGGCAATCTGAAAAAAGTAGGCATCACCGGTTTCTGCTGGGGTGGCCGCATCACTTGGCTGTACGCAGAGCAAAGCAAAAACGTCAAAGCCGGTGTTGCCTGGTATGGCCGTTTGGTGGGTGCGCCCAGTGCGTTGACACCCAAGCACCCATTGGAATTGGCGTCTGCTCTCAAAGCACCTGTGTTGGGCTTGTATGGCGGGCAAGACGGAGGCATTCCGCTCACCACTGTGAACGAGATGAAAGACGCGCTGGCCGCCGCCGGTGCCAAGGGTAATGCAGCGGCGAAGGCCTCTGAGTTTGTGGTGTACCCGCAAGCCCCCCACGCTTTTCATGCTGACTACCGCCCAAGCTACCGCAAAGATGCGGCAGAAGACGGCTTTAAGCGCGCGCTGGAGTGGTTCAAGGCCAAGGGCGTGGCTTGATTCTGTAGTCAACGCGCTTGCCGAGAAGGCCGCCGCAAGGCGGTTTTTTCATTATGGGGCACAATTGGCGCTCTAAATTTATGAACAAAAAGGGCGTTCGCCCTCGTATAGATTGCGTAACCAGCTATGACTTTGATAGCAATTTTGTTGGGTACTTTGGCCGCCGGCATTGGCAGCGTGTGGCTGGCCGCGGCCTTAAGTTTTGGTGCACTGGGCCGTTACACCCAGCACATGCTGAGTTTGGCGGCGGGTTCGCTGCTGGCCACCGCGTTCATGCACCTGTTGCCAGAGGCTTTTGAGAGCGACGCCGGGGCCCACGACTTGTTTATGACGCTGCTCATCGGCCTGGTGTTTTTCTTTTTGCTGGATAAAGCCGAACTGTGGCACCACGGGCATGAACACCACCACGGCCATTCACATGCACACGATCATGCACATGGCCAGGCGTCGTCTGCAGAAACTGCTTCTCGCCCTGCAGGCAGTTGGGCAGTGCTCACGGGTGATAGCGTGCATTGCTTTGGCGATGGCGTGCTGATTGCCTCCGCTTTCATGGCTGACATGCGCTTGGGCGTGATTGCGTCGCTGGCCGTGCTGGCGCACGAGGTGCCACACCACATGGGTGATTTGATGGTGCTGCGTGCTGGTTCTAGCAACCGCCAGGCGGCGTTGCTCAAGGTTTCATTGGCGGGGGCAGTCACCGCGTTGGGCGGACTGATTGGTTTTTGGCTGGTAGAGCGGTTGCAAGACTTTTTGCCCTATTTTTTGGTCGTTGCGTCTAGCAGCTTCATATACGTGGCACTTGCCGATTTGATTCCCCAACTGCAAAAGCGCCTCACCCTGTTGCAGACACTGGCCCAAGTGGCGTGGCTGGGGACGGGTATTGCGCTGGTGATGCTGGTCAGTGGCATGGCCCATGCTCACTGAGCCTGGCTTTTTGTTGAATTTGTACGCCGCCTTCACCTCCCTGCTATGAACCCATTCGCTCCCTCCACACTGGCCGCACTGGCCCAAGAATTTGGCACTCCACTGTGGGTGTACGACGCAGCCACCATTACGCGCCAAATTCAGGCGTTAAAGCAATTTGACGTGGTGCGCTTTGCCCAGAAAGCCAACTCCAACACCCACATCCTGCGGCTCATGAAAAGCCTGGGCGTTGCCGTGGATTCGGTGTCGTTGGGAGAGGTGGAGCGTGCGTTGGCGGCCGGGTTCAATCCTGGGCTTCAAGTCATTGATGGAGTGGGTCATGCTGAAATCGTGTTCAC
>JBJOLD010000003.1:0-5277 GCA_046045765.1 Pseudomonadota bacterium
CAATGTGGCGTTGGCGTCGCACAGTTATTCACACCCGTTTGTCTGGAGTAAGGTCAATAGCTCCGATGCAAACGAAGGCTACAACCTGCGCATCCCCGGGTATCGTTTTGACGCTATGCGTGAAATTCAAGGATCCATACGCTATATCGAGTCACGCTTGGCCCCTGTGGGCAAAAAAGTTGACATGTTTTTTTGGACCGGCGATTGCATTCCCGGCAGCGATGCGCTGGGTCTCACCGTTGAAGCAGGAGTGATGAACATGAACGGCGGAGATACCGATACAGTGCGCTCCCACCCCACTGTGACTCAAATCGAAGGCTTAGGTATTCCGCGTAAAACTGGGTTTCAGGTTTTTGCACCGAATCAAAATGAAAACGTGTATACCAATAACTGGACTGGTCCTTTTTACGGTTTCGAGCGTGTAATAGAGACCTTTGAGCTTACAGAGTCACCACGTCGGTTAAAGCCAGTCAACATCTATTTCCACACTTACCTGACAACCAAGGCGGCCGGCATGCGGTCCTTGGACAAGGTGTTTGAGTTTGCGATGGCGCAAGAGAACACGCCGGTTTACGTCGCGGACTACGCGCGTAAGGTCAATGATTTCAGGCGTTTGGCCATTGCCAAAACTAACGGCGGATGGCGCGTCCGAGGGAGCGGCTTTTTGCGCACACTGCGCCTGCCAGCCCAGATGGGCTGGCCTGATCTGCAGCAGAGCCAAGGCGTCGCTGGCTTTATGAAACTGCGCGATGAGGTGTTCATTCACCTCAGTGCAAACACAGCCAACCTAGTGCTTACGGATACACCGCCAAGCGGCCCGCGGCTGGTATCGGCCAATGGGCGAATTGAGCAATTCCAACAGACTACGAATGGCCCACAATGGGCAGTCACCGCCCATGTACCATTGAAGTTCTCCCTGGCAAATGTGCAAAATTGCCGCGTCAAGGTACAAGGGCGAACAATACAAGCGCGCAGAGTTAATGGCGATACGAGCGAATTTGAGATACCAGAGCATGCTACCCAGTCGATCGAAACGATATGCACACGCTAATAAAGAGGTTCCGCGGCTGGTACTCACCACGCCCTGGCAACTGCTTTTGATCGCGGTCATGGTACTTTTCGTTTTAGTGACTATCTTTCCACGAAAGGCACTTTTGAGCACGCTCTACGAGCAACGCACGCTTGATCCCCTGACACGCTCCTATATAAAAAATCTGTACCGCGCTGAAACTTCAAATATCGATGCAGCACTGCTCCTGGCACGTACACAGGATAAAACTGACGACATCACCCATTTAGAAGGCGCGTTGTTGCCAGCAACGGTTCAGGGCACCGCACGCCAGCGTCAGGAAGCGTTCACCATATTATTTGATGCCTATCAGTGGCAGACATCACACGCACCAACCACGGTCAAGCAAAATTCTGCAAGGGAGCAACTGACCACCCTTTTGCAAAGAGCGGCTGAAGAAAATCTGCCCAACAGCACCATGGAGACGTTGGCACTTGCTGCCTTCGAGTTGGGGCTGAGCGCAACTGGGACGCGTATGGTGGCCACGCTGCATTACCCCGACCCAACAAACAAGCTACAGGCACTTGGCGCACGGGCATTGGCCAACGGCCAGTACACCGCCGCAGCGTCTTGCTTCTTGATAGCACAGCGCCAAGCGACATCTGTAGACCAAGCGCGGCGACTATTTCAACGCGGCATAGAGACCTACATGGCGGCTAACCTGTTTGATGCTGCGCTGCAAGCAGCCCGCCAAGACATCGGCAACCTAGGAGATGATTTGCCGACCTTGCGCTTTCTAGCACGCACTGCACTATCTGCGGGCGCCCCTTCTGAGGCAGCACGCTACGCGCGTCAACTCGTCTTCGCCAACCCATGAGCGCCGGGCGAGCGATGAAATTGCGATACATCTGGACCGGATTGGTGTGCACGGCGGTAGCGGGGATCGCGCAAAGTGCCGACCTAGGGACGCAGGATTATTTTTCCTTCCAAATAGCAAGCTCTGGCAATGCAGGTGCCTTGGACAAACTATTTGAAAAAAATACCGAACTGCCCTTTTTACGAATTGAGCAACGTGGCAGCTTGTATGTATTGCGGGCTGGATTTTGGGCCGATGCCGCTACCGCAAAATCCGCTCTTAGTGCACCTGAGCGCCAGTTGGGCTTGTTGCGCATAGCTGTATACAAACCAAGCGCCATCGTTCGCAAAAATTGGACGTCACAGCAGGATGTCGATCCTAAAGAGCCCGTAATACAGGGCTCTGCACCGGTAGCGTCCACTGAAAAATTGCGTCCATTTGACGAACAAGACTACGTACTTGCGTTTGACACCTTGGTTGCTGCAGGTGATTTAAAACGAGCCTTTGCCATTGCACAAAAGGCAGTGCAATCCATTCCACTAGACCGAGCATGGCGTTTACGCTTAGCGAAAATCAGCCAATGGACGCAACGGCCAGAGATAGCGGCTGAACAGTGGGTCTATCTGTTTGAGCAAGGGGACCACTCAGCTGAAACCGTTGCAAAAGTCATTGCGTTCGCACCGTCGACAGACCGCCCAGCCCTGGCGCTGCGCGCATGGGGCATACATGCACGCCAAAAGTCGATGACCGACGCACAATGGCAGGGTGTGTATAACCTGTACGACGCAGCCGCTGATCCTGCTGCCGGTGCAGCATTCTTTGTAGCGCAGTACCAGCAGACACCGCAGCCGATCTTCCTTGAGTTTGCGGCGCGACTCGCGGAAGGCGCGGGCGACGACACTCAGGCAGAGACCCTGTACCTCAAGCGCGCCCAACAAGAGCCCTTCTCCCTTGACAGCATCCTGAGAGTAGTTACAAACCAAATACGAAGTGGCAAACTGACAGAAGCGTTGGAAGTGATGAAAACCTACGAGGCACGTGTTCCCGAAAACGCCGCTGACTTCTGGCGCATGCTGAGCCAACTGGCTTGGGATTTGCGGGACAACGATACGGCTCGCAGAGGGTATGAACATTACACCCTGCAAGTGCAGTCTGGCCCGCCAGACTGGGAGCGCCTGATTTTACTGCTTCAAGAGAACCACCCAGCCCAAGCGGCAGAAATGGCAATAAAGAGCTACAACAAGTTCGGGCACATAGAACACCTATTACTCGGCCTTAGCCTGTACGCCACTCTTGCAGACACAGAGGCACAGACGCGGGTTTTTGCTGCACTTGGTGACAAGGCAGAAGCAATCGCCGCCAAAGAGACTCGCTTTTTGCTTTTACGGGCCCGCTACTATCAAATTCAAAAGAATCTGGATGCCGCTTGGATCGACCTGCGGCGTGCGCGCGCACAAGCGCCAGGCGATGTAGATGTGTTACTCGCAAATTTGTGGTTCTTAGTAGATAACAAAAAAACCGCTGAACTCGGTATATTGCTGAAAGCCCATGCCCTATTCGCACTCAACCAAGAGCCGCTGTGGACTGCCTATGCAGCTGCAAGTCAGTTACTCGATCACCCGCGTGAGGCGACGCGTTGGTACGAGAAAATTTTAAGTATCAAAAAAGATGACCCGTTGATGCTGCTCAATTTCGCGGACGTGCGTGAGCGTCTGGGGCAAATCGGCATCGCCGACCGCTTGCGACGCCACGCATGGTTACAACTCAAAACCCACTCCCATGAGTTTCAGCAATGGCCAGCCACCACAATGACTGCTGAACTATTGGCACTGACGCGCCTGAGCATGCTTAACCAGCCTGGCGACCCGGGAATGGCGCTGGTGCGTCAGCTTGTCCACCCCTTGCACGGCGACCAACAGCCCCAACAAGCTGAAGACATTCAGACTTTGGTGCTGGGGTGGTCCATTTTGAAGGGGCAATCTCACAATGCCAAGTCATGGATGTGGCGCCGGTATCTGCACCACATGGCTAAGCAGGCGCCGCTATGGGCACAGGCTCAGACTGCCCTGGAGCTTAACGACAGGCCGGCCATGGAGGCCTTGTTACTGCGCAGCAGCGATAAGCTGCCAATCTACAACCGCTACGACATAGCGTATACGTTAGGACATCAACAAGAGGCTTTGAACACCGCTTTTCAAGGCATGTCTCGGCAGGAAGATGGTGCATTGCACGACCGCTACCGACAACACGTTCCTCAACAAGCCCACTATTTTCAAGTAGAAACCCAATCAGACACCAGCGGTGATTTGGACAGCAACAGGCTTCAATTTGAAACACGACTGGCAATCACCCCGGATGTATTCATTGTCTTGACCGGCTCTGGCCAAAGCCTGACTGTAAAAGAGCCAACGCTCGCTGGCTTACCCTCTGGCCAAGAGCGCGTTGAAAGCATTGAGGTTCAATGGGCAGGAACGGACAAACGCAACAGCCTGGCACTCCAACAGCGTGACAGTCTGGCCTCGGGTGCGGGCCTGCTATGGCGGACCAGTGTCCAATGGGATAACCACTTGAGTACAGATTACGTGGCGAGCTACCACGCCCCGTCACAAATATCCCCTGCCATGCGAATCGCAGGTTACGAGGACAGCATTGGCACGACTGTGAGTTACGTATTCGGCAAGCGCGAATACCTGCGCGTAACACCTCAGTTTGCCAATTACTTCACCCAGTACGGCAGTTTTCTGGGGAGTGGCCGCAGCCTGGATGTAGAAGCGGGCTATCGCCTTCGGATAGAGTACCCTGATTGGCGTATTCGTGTTTTCGCCAAAGATTCACAATGGTCCCGGGCTGACCTTCTGGATGCAGCCACTTTTCAGCGACTTCCACAGGATACACAAACCGCTATTAGCAATAACGTCCTTGACGGTATAGCCCTATTCATTCCGGCGAGCAGCTTTCGTACGGGCGCTTGTATCGACATGGGCGAAAACCTTGCAGGTCAGAATGTTCAATTGACCTACACCCGCGCTTGGCGCCCTTTTGGAACCGTATGCTTGAGTCAGGACAGTGAGTCGGGACAGGGCTATTCGTCGACATTGGGCCTAGCGGGCTCAATTACCGGCGAAGACCATATCCGTTTGCAGTGGGAGAGCACGCAAGGGGCTACGCCAACCAAAGCCAATACCAACGCCGTCACCCTACGGTACAGACACTATTTTTAGGAGCCCTATCATGAAATTTCCCAAAACACTACTTCTGAGCCTAGTTGTTGCCCTGTTGGCAGGCTGTGGAACAGCGATTCAATCTGCAGTGGGTGACACACCCCTTGACCGGCAAGCCCGTTGGGCCGTGTTGCCGATGACCAATAACACCGATACGCCGCAGGCGGGGCTTTCCGCTGAGGCTATGATTG
>JBJOLD010000005.1:0-2968 GCA_046045765.1 Pseudomonadota bacterium
GCCAAGCGACGTTCTTCAGCCTGCGTGGCGTTGATTAGCATCCGTTTCATGGATTGCATCCTTCATCAGTATTACATGCCCAAAGTGGGCCCGAGATACCTGCACTGACGATTTGAAACGAGGAGGAATTGCCGGAGAGCTTTGACTCAAATGAGGTGTCGAAGCGTGGGCGCGTGGAGGGGAGCGAGGGGATGCGTCTGTGGATTTGCTACTAAATTAGTAGCTGGTTGCGCCCGGTTGACGGGGGCTGCGGGCCGACTCGTGCCAAAAAACAACACGTGTACGCGCTGTTGGCAAAGTTGAATCAGGCTTAACAACACAAACATCTCGCTTCATTCCGTTTACAGACGGTGGTCTGCAAACTTTGGGTATTCCGTTTCAGTGTTTCAATTCGTCGGTTTGACCGTGTACCAACACGGCGGCATCGACCTTCTAGGGAGCCTGTGTATGGCGTGTGGACTAAACTCCAGACAAATCAACCACTTACAGCGCACCGCTAGTGAAACACATTATAGAGGCCAATCCGGCCCCACCCAGCTCCGCTGTTTCGCCCCAAGCTACAACCATCACTGTCAATGAAGACAGCGTGGGTCAACGCTTGGACAACTTCCTCATGCGCGAACTCAAAGGCGTGCCTAAAACCCACGTCTACCGCATCATTCGCAGCGGCGAGGTACGCATCAACAAAGGCCGGGCCAGCGCTGAAACGCGCCTTGAGCAAGGTGACGTGGTGCGCCTGCCACCGTTGCGTGTGTCCGAGCGCGCTGCCGAAAAAACCCAGGCCATGGCGGCTCAGGCGGGAACTTTTGTGCCTGCTAAAGACTTCCCCATCCTGTTTGAGGACGAATTTTTTCTGGCCCTCAACAAACCTGCAGGCGTAGCCGTGCATGGCGGCTCGGGGGTCAGTTTTGGAGTGATCGAGCAGCTGCGCATGGCGCGGCCCCACGCCCAGTACCTGGAGTTGGTACACCGGCTAGACCGTGAAACCTCTGGAATTTTGTTGGTCGCTAAGCGACGCAGCGCGCTCAAAAATCTGCAAGACCAGTTTCGTGAGCGCGAAACTGGTAAAACTTATTTGGCGCTGGTGCTAGGGCAATGGCCGGCCAGCAAGAAAGTGTTGGACAAATCGCTGGCTAAATACCTGTTGCCCGGCAAAGGTGGAGAAGACGGCGAGCGCCGCGTCAAAGTGGTCGCCAAAGACGACCCGGATGCCATGCCTTCGCTGACACTTATCAAGATACGGGAGGCCACGCCCGACTATTCGCTTCTAGAAGTCACCATCAAAACTGGGCGTACGCACCAGATTCGGGTGCATTTGGCCTCTGAGGGCATGGCGATTGTTGGCGATGACAAATACGGTAACTTTGAGGTCAACAAAGCGTTGGCCAAAGCGCCGGGGGCGGGCAGTCTTAAGCGCATGTTTTTACACGCTTGGAAGTTCCAGTGCAGGCATCCGTCGACTGGCAAGAAAGTGGAGCTAAGTGCCAACCTGCCTCCTGATTTAAGTGAGTTTTTGGTGCATGCCATGCCGGCCAGCGTCTAACCCTTGTTTTTATTATTGTCGCCATGGTTTTGTCCACATCTTCACGCGCCCGCCTGTTTGACCTGATTGCATTTGATTGGGATGGCACCTTGTTTGACTCAACCGCCATCATTACTCGCTGCATACAACTTGCGGTGGCTGATGTGGGCGGCACAGTACCCAGTGACAAAGACGCGTCTTACGTGATTGGCCTGGGATTGATGCAGGCGCTGGCCCATGCAGCACCAGACGTTCCTCCAGAGAGATACGCCGAACTGGGAGGGCGCTATAAATACCACTACACCCAGCATCAGCACGATATCAGTTTATTTAGCGGTGTCTTGCCTCTACTGCGCGCACTGCGCGAGCGGCGGCATCTGTTGGCAGTGGCAACTGGTAAAAGTCGGGTTGGCTTAAACGAAGCACTCCAAGCGGTGGAACTGCGGGGCCTTTTTGATGCGACCCGCACCGCAGACGAGACTGCAGGCAAGCCACACCCGCGCATGCTGCATGAGCTGATGGCGGAGCTAGGTGTTGCGCCTGAGCGAGTCCTGATGGTCGGCGACACCACGCATGATTTGCAACTGGCCATGAACGCTGGTTGTGCCAGTGTGGGCGTTAGCTACGGTGCACACGACTCTTGCGCCCTTAAAGATTTGAAGCCGCGCTTTGTTGCCCATTCTGTACATGAACTGCAAGTATGGTTGCTAGCCAACGCTTGATTTGGAGTCAAGAAGCCAATCATGGGAACCGAATTTGAACCCACCACCATTGCTTTGTGCAATAGCGGTGATTTGGTCAACGGAGGTTTGGCTGTGCCCTTTGACGTGATCTACCAAGGTCAAACCTGCTATGCGTTTGCCATTCGCTATGCCGACAAGGTGTACGCGTATTTGAATCGTTGTTCCCATGTGTCCATGGAAATGGACTATCAGCCCAATCGCTTTTTTGACAGGACTGGGCACTGGATTATTTGTGCCACCCATGGGGCCATGTACAGCCCGCAAACAGGCTATTGCAGCGCCGGGCCTTGTCGAGGTGGCTTGATTAAGATTGTCCTCACCGAAATAGATGGTGTGGTGCACTGGCATACTGCCCACAACTTAAAATCGGTAATTTTCTAAATATCTTGGAACCAAATATGCTTGAAGCCCCCGTGGATACTGCGCAGGCAGCTATCAAAAGTGAAGCAACGTTGCATGATGCTTCTGCCGTTAATTGGGAGCGCTCGATCTTGGAAAAGCTAGCCATGTCCGCTTTGGACGAACAACGCACTGCACGACGTTGGCGTAACGGCATCCGCCTGGCTTGGTTGGTGTTCCTCACTGTCTTGGTGTGGTTTGGTGTTGAACGGGGAAGTTCCACCACCAACGTAACCACGCCGCATACCGCTGTGGTGGAGATCAAGGGCGAAATTGCAGCCGGTGGAGAAGCAAGCGCGGAGTT
>JBJOLD010000080.1:0-3394 GCA_046045765.1 Pseudomonadota bacterium
TGAATGCGCTCGGGCAGGTCGGGGTTGGCCAGGAATGCTGTGCCAAAGGCCACAGCGTCCACCTTGCCCTCGGTGATGGCTTGTTCGGCTTCAGCCGGGGTGTAGCCCATGTTGCCAATCAGCACGCCTTTGTAGTGGGCGCGGGCCGGGGTCATTACGTCGGCCTTTTGCACGCCAAAAAAGTCGGCGCGCATCAGGTGCAGGTAGGCTAGGTTGAACGCATTGAGCTTGTCGGCCAGGTAGGTGATCAGGCCCACGGGGTCGCTGTCTTTCATGCTGTTAAAGCTGTTCAGGGGCGACAAGCGCAGGCCCACGCGCTCGGAGCCAATGGCGGCGCTCACGGCAGTCAGCACTTCAAACAAAAAGCGGGCGCGGTTTTCCAGCGAGCCACCATAAGAGTCGGTGCGCTGGTTGGGGGTGTCGCGCAAAAACTGGTCAATCAGGTAGCCGTTGGCTCCGTGCACTTCTACCCCGTCAAAGCCTGCTGCAATGGCGTTTTTGGCGCCTTGGGCAAATGCGGCCACGATGGCGGCAATTTCGGGCGCGCTGAGTGCTTGCGGCACTGCTTGGGGTACCTTGCCAGAAGGCGTTTGAATCTCGCCCTCAATGGCCGTGGCGCAGCTTGAAACACTGGCTTGTCCGCCGTTGCTGTTGGGGTGGGCTGCGCGGCCTGCGTGCCAGATTTGCATAAATATGCGGCCGCCTTTGGCGTGCACTGCGGCGGTGGTCTTTTTCCAGCCTTCTATTTGCGCGGCAGAGTACACACCGGGCTCGGCAACAAAGGCCGATGTACCTTCGGCCACCATGGTGCACTCAGTAATCAACAAGCCGCCGCTGGCGCGCTGCGCGTAGTACGTAGCCATCATGTCGTTGGGCATGTGCTCCATGCCCGCACGGGTGCGGGTGAGTGGGGCCAAGATGACGCGGTTAGGGAGCGTGAGCGCGCCAGCTTCTAGGGGATTGAACAGCATTGAGGAGAGGCCTGTGAATTAAATACAAGAGTTGGTACATGCGGACAGACCCTCCAATTTCAAGTTTTGCTATAAAAAACATAGCTGATCGCGCTTGTTGTTCTTGGGCCATAGACCTAAATGATAATTTCTTTAACGCACCATCGCCACACCTTTAATCTGGGCAAACAGCGCAATGCCGGGAGTAATACCCAACCTTCGCGCAGACAACTGGCTGATGCGCGATAGCAGCCGCGTGGTTCCTAAATGCAAGCCAAGCAGCACCTGGCCACGGCCGTCCTCGCTCATGTCAACAACTGTGGCGGGCAAGATGTTGAGCACGCTGGTGAGTTCGGGCTTTTGCAGCGACACGCTGACATCGCGCGCCTGGATGCGCACGCGCACCCTCGTGCCTTTGGGCAGCGGTGTGGTGCGCGTTTGGGGCAGCACCAGCTTGCCACCATCAAACTCCAGCGTGCACATCAGGTCGTCGGGCGCGTGGTCGCAGATGCTCGCTTCAATCAATGCGGCAGCGCCATCGCCATGGGCCAGAGGCAAGTCCAGGCGGGTCATCAGGTCCATCACCGGGCCGCTGTCGCGTATCTGGCCTGCATCCAGCAGCACCACATGGTCAGCCAAACGGGCCAGCTCATCCAAAGAGTGGGTGACGTACACCACGGGGATGTCGAGTTGCTCGTGCAGTTGTTCCAGCCACGGCAATATTTCGGCTTTGCGCTGTGCGTCCAGCGCGGCCAGGGGTTCGTCCATCAGCAAAATTTGCGGGCTGGTGGCCAGCGCGCGTGCAATGGCCACCCGTTGGCGCTCGCCACCCGAGAGTTCATGCGGCTTGCGTGCCAGCAGGTGGGCTATGCCCAGTAGCGTCAGCGCTTGGTCCCAGCCCACGCGGCGCTGTGCGGGTGGCGTGCGGTTAAAGCCAAACTGCAAATTGCCCTGCACGCTCAGGTGCGGCAACAGACTTGCTTCTTGAAACACATAGCCCAGCGCGCGCTGATGTACCGGGCGAAACACGCCGCTGGCGCTGTCTTGCCACACCTCGCCCGCCACGCACACGCGGCCTGTGGCGCTGGGCTCAAGCCCTGCCAACACGCGCAGGCAGGTGGTCTTGCCCGAGCCCGAGGGGCCAAACAACACGGTCACGCCGCGCTCGGGCAACATGGTGTTGATGTTCAAAGCAAAGTCTTGGCGCGTGAGTTGCGCCTGAAATTCGATGGCGTTCATGCGGTGCCCCGTGGGGGCCGGGTGTGCTGCTTGTTGTTTTGCTGGCTGCGTTGGTTGTAAACGTTCAGCGCCAACAACACCGCAAACGCAAACACCAGCATCACGGCGGCCAAGCGGTGCGCACTGGCGTATTCGCCTGCTTCCACATGGTCATAAATTTGCACCGACACCACGCGCGTCACCCCGGGGATGTTGCCGCCCACCATCAGCACCACACCAAACTCGCCAATGGTGTGCGCAAAGCTCATGATGGTGCCGGTAATCAGGCCGGGCTTGCACAGTGGCAAGACCACATGAAAAAACGTGTCCAACTTGCTAGCGCGCAAGGTGGCGGCTACTTCCAACGGGCGCTCGCCCAGTGCCTGCATGGCGTTGTGCACCGGCTGCACCATAAAAGGCAGCGAGTACAACACCGAGCCCACCACCAGCCCGGCAAACGTAAAAGGCAGCACCCCAAAACCCAGCGTCTGGGTCCACTGGCCAACAGGCCCCTGCGGCCCCATGCTCACCAATAAATAAAAGCCCAGCACCGAAGGCGGCAACACCAGCGGCAGCGCCACCAGTGCCGCTACCGACTTGCTAGCCCACGAGTGCGAGCGTGCCAGCCACCAGGCCAGTGGCGTGCCCAGCACCAACAAAATGCAGGTGGTCAGCGCGGCGACTTGCAGCGTGAGCGCGATGGCTTGCAGGTTAGACGCGTTCACAGTTCGTAGCCATAAGACCGAATCAGGTCTTTGATGTTGGGGCTTTTGAGCAATTTCATCAGCGCCTGTGCGGCCTCATTGCCAGCACCGTGCTTGAGCACCACCGCATCCTGGCGAATCGGGTCATACAAGCTTTGCGGAATGGCCCACAGCGAGCCACTTTTGAGCTTGCCCCCTTCCAGCACTTGCGACAGCGCCACAAAGCCCACATCCGCATTGCCGGTGGCGGCAAAGGTGAAGGTTTGGCCGATGCTTTCGCCCTGCACCAGCTTGGGTGCAAGTGACGTAGACAGCCCCAGCTTGTCCATCACTTGCACGGCGGCTGCGCCATAGGGCGCGAGCTTGGGGTTGGCATAGGCCACCTTACCCAGGTTCGCCAGGCTGGCTTGCTTGAGCACGCTTCCAACTGCATCCACTCGCGCGGCGTTGGCAGACCACAGCACCAGCTTTCCTGTGGCATAGGTAAAGCGGCTTCCGGGCTGCGTGAGGCCTTCTTTTTCC
>JBJOLD010000185.1:0-5600 GCA_046045765.1 Pseudomonadota bacterium
CGCACGGTGGCCAAATACCGCGAAGGGCTGAAAATTTCCCCCGCATCACTCAGAAAAGCCCTCTAACCCCGTTAGCCATGGTGTCTATGAAACTGATATTGAGCAGCACTTTTTTGAAGTGCGCAGTGGCTATTTCTGCCACCAATTTTGCAATTCCATCCGTCCATGCGATGACATTCCAGGCCGATGGCAGCACGTTGTATGCGACCGGGCCAGTGGAAAATGATTACGCAAAATTCAAAGATGCCTTGGACAAACCCGGTTTAGAACGTATCGTTTTCGTTAATTCGCCGGGCGGTGACTTATGGACAGGCATGCGTATCGGCCGGATGATCGCCGAGAAAGACCTGCATACGGTGATCGCTGGTTATTGTGTTTCGGCATGCTCCATCATGTTTATGGGGGGCAAGGTGCGTACTTTTTCCGATGCGCTCCGACCTACGCAAACTTATGTAGGCTTTCATGGGCCTCACAACAAACTGACGAAAGCTGTCTCGACCGAACAATCCCCACAGATTTATGCGTTTGTTAAAACAGCGATGGGTGAAAAGTTCAACTCTGACATCATGAATCGGGCGTTTTATGACATGGAAGACGCCGGGGCCTTGCTACGTGTTTTTGATGACGTAAGAGCAGCTAAAACATCGACATACCACTGCAAGAGCGCACTCACCCAGCGCAAAGACTGCACCGAATTCAAGGGCGCAAGCGCCCTGAGTCTAGGTATCACTACCAGTAGCGAGCTAACAAAGTTAAACCTGCCAAACAGCATGCAACCCGTATTGGCAATACTGGGCGCCAGTTTGAATGTCCCAATAAGTGACAAAGATGCGTTTCTGGAAAAGATCGTGGAGAAGACGTGTACTTCAGATATATGCAAGAAGCTGGTCCGGGACTACGTGGGTAGCAGGGAACATAGTGCCATGGCTTTGCCCTTAGAGGGCCCCGGTATCGGTACCGTTTGGGGAAAAGATTCCCCCACAGAAGCCATGATTTCCTCGGTTTTCAGTTGCAATCATGGTAAGGACCGTCCGTCACGGTTGTGTACCGTGGTGGTGGTGAATGGTTTTGACATGCAGAGTCAATTGCCAGGCCAACGCGCTGCACATGAAGCAGCGGTGGCGGCGCTTAATGTTCCGCGGGACAAATACTATGCCAACGAACAATTCGGTGGTGGGTTGGCGGCAGGTACGGCCATGCGCTACAACAGCTTTACCGATGCAACGCCCACCAAGACAGAGGGAGTACGCGTTTTTGGAACGCAGGAATTAGCCACTGCCATTAAAGGCGGGCAGGCGTTGGTGGTGCTGGATGCAGGTTCCAGTGAAGATGTGCTCCCCGGATCCAAGGCATTGTTATATGGTGGCACTGTTTCCGAAGATGCAGCCAAAGACGCTGCTTTGGAACAACGCATCCATGGCCTGTTGAAACTCTTGGCACCAGATCCGGCCGTGTTACTAGTCGTTACCGGTGCCAGTCGTGATGACTGGCGCAGCTATAACGCTGCAATGCGTGCTCGCAAGCTGGGTTATAGCCAGGTAGGGTGGTATCGCGGTGGTTTAGTAGCTTGGAAAGCTGCTAATTTGCCGACCGCCAAAATCATCGTGAACGCGGTGGCCAATTAAGGAAATTCTGTGAATCAACTCCAACTATTCCTCCCCTGCGCCGCGGGGGTAGAAGATTACCTAGCCCATGAGGTGCATGACCTGACCGGTCTAAAGGGCGAAGACTTGCTGACCCGCCGTGGTGGCGTGATGGCCCGCGCCAGCTGGCGCGACGCCATGCGCCTGAACCTGCACAGTCGCTTGTCACAGCGCGTGCTGGTTCAGCTGTCGTACACCGATTACCGCAACGAGCAAGACCTTTACCGCGCGGCCAGTGAGGTGGCGTGGGAGATCTGGTTCACGCCAAAACAAAGCATTAAGGTGGAAGTGACCGCGCAGCACAGTCCGCTGACCTCGCTGAACTTTGCCGCCCTGAAAATCAAGGACGCGGTGTGTGACCGTTTTCGTGACAAGGCCCATGGAGTGCGGCCCAATGTGGACACGCAATGGCCTGACGTGCGCATTTATGCCCACCTGACCACTGATAGTTGCTCGCTGTATATCGACACTTCGGGCGAGCCGCTGTTCAAGCGCGGCTGGCGCACCGACAAGGGCGATGCACCCCTGAAAGAAACCCTGGCCGCAGCTATGCTGGCTGCCAGCGGCTGGGCCGACGGCAACGACGACCTGATGCCGCTGTATGACCCCTGTTGCGGCAGCGGCACCATCGCCATCGAGGCCGCGCAAATTGCCTGCAACATTGCACCCGGTTCGCTGCGAAAATTTGCATTTGAGAAGTTTGTGCCATTTCAGCCGCATGTCTGGAACGCTATCAAAAAAGAAGCTGCCGACGCAGTAGTGAAGCCAGAGCCAGGCCAAAAAGCCCTGATTTACGGCAGCGATGTGTCGCACCGTATGGTTGACTTTGCGCAGCGCAATGCTGAGCGCGCGGGTGTTGCCGATGTCATTGAGTTTCGTGGCGGTGATGCACTGCAACGCATGCCCCCCATTGAGGGCGGCGGTGTGATGCTGCTCAACCCGCCGTACGGGGAACGTATTACCGTGGGTGGTGTGGCAGGCACCAACAGAGGCGGGTTCAACGCTGAGTCGGATGGCGAGCCAGAGGGTAAATTTGGCGCACGTGAACTTGCGCATACCGAAGACGGTGGCGAGTTCTTCAGCCAACTGGCCAGCCATTGGAAGAAAAACTTCTCCGGTTGGACTGCCTGGATGCTCACGCCCGACCTCAAGCTGCCGGGAAAGATGCGCCTGAAAGAGTCACGCCGGGTGCCCATGTGGAACGGCCCGATTGAGTGCCGCTTGTTCAAATTTGACATGGTGGCGGGCCGGATGGCGCCCAAAGGCAAAGCTGGTGAAGCAGGCGTAACCGGTGATGCCGCGGGAGACCGCGCCGCGTGATTGTCATCGACACCAATGTGGTGTTGGACCTGCTGGTGTTTAACGACCCCGCCGTGCAGCCGCTGCGCGACCAGTTGGCCAACGGAGACTTGCGCTGGATTGCCACCCGGCCTATGCGCGATGAGTTGGCGCGGGTGCTGGCCTATCCGCAAATTGTCAAAAGTCTGGAGCACCACCAGGTGCAACCGGTTCAGGTGTTGGCGCAGTTTGACGCCCAGGTGCAGTGGTGTGATGTAGCCCCGAAGGCCAGCGTGACCTGCAAAGACCCCGACGATCAGTGTTTTATCGACTTGGCAGTGGCCCACCGCGCCCAGTTGCGAAGTAAGGACAAAGCCATACTTTGTATGCGAAAAAGGCTGCTAGCCCTCGGGGTGCTTGCGTAGTCAGCTATAAAAAATATAGCATTCAGAGGCTGGGTGCTAAGCCAAAGTGTTTCGCTTGGGCCAGTGGCCACGTGTTTTGGTAAATCAACGGCAGCTTGCTCAGGTCCGGCTGTAGCAGGGCACCATTGCCCAGTTGCGTGAGGATGAGTTGGGCCAATGACTTCACTTTATGGTCTGTCCCCCGGCGCACGATGTGGTGCGCCGTGATGCCCTGCGGGTGATCGAGGCCTGCGGCTTGCACCAATGCTTGCAAGGCGTGCAGGGTTTGCTGGTGGAAGTTGTACACCCTCTCTGCCTTGTCTGGCACTACCAGCGACTGCTGGCGCATTGGGTCTTGGGTGGTGACGCCAGTGGGGCATGCTCCCGTATGGCAGTGCTGCGCCTGAATGCACCCCAGCGCAAACATGAAGCCGCGCGCGCTGTTGCACCAGTCGGCACCCAAGGCCATGAGGCGCGCAATGTCAAAAGCGCTCACCACCTTGCCGGCGCAACCAATCTTGATTTGCTCACGCAGGCCCACGCCGCGCAGGGTGTTGTGCACCAGTAGCAGCCCCTCTTGCAAAGGCGACCCTACATGGTCGGTAAATTCCACGGGCGCTGCACCCGTGCCGCCTTCGGCGCCGTCCACCACAATGAAGTCGGGCGTGATGCTTGTGGCCAGCATGGCTTTCACCATGGCAAACCACTCCCAAGGGTGGCCAATGCAGAGCTTGAAACCCGTGGGCTTTCCGCCTGACAGCGTACGCAACCGGTCGATAAACTGCATCAGTTCAATGGGCGTGGAAAACGCGCTGTGTGAAGCAGGCGATACGCAATCTACGCCCAACGGAACACCACGGGCCGCCGCAATTTCGGCCGTCACTTTGGGGCCGGGGAGCATGCCGCCGTGGCCCGGTTTCGCACCTTGGCTGAGCTTGAGCTCAATCATCTTGACCTGCGGGTCGCAGGCATTGGCGGCAAACTTGTCGGCATTGAACGTGCCGTCGTCATTGCGGCAACCAAAGTAGCCTGAAGCTACTTCCCAAATTAAATCACCGCCGTGTACCCGGTGGTGCTGGGAAATGGAGCCTTCGCCGGTGTCATGCGCAAAGCTGCCTCGCTTGGCCCCCGCATTCAAGGCCAAAATAGCGTTGGCGCTGAGCGCTCCAAAGCTCATGGCCGAAATGTTGAACACACTGGCGCTGTAGGGCTGTGCGCGTTCGGCACCAATGGTGATGCGAAAGTCGTGTGAGGCCAGCTTGGTGGGCGCTACCGAATGGTTCATCCACTCATACCCCTCTGCATGCACATTGAGCTGCGTGCCAAAAGGCTGCTTGTCGGGCTCGCCTTTGGCTCGCTGGTACACCAGTGAACGTTGACTGCGTGAGAAAGGTGCGGCCTCGGTGTCACTTTCAATAAAGTATTGGCGAATTTCGGGCCGCACAAATTCCAGCATGTAGCGAATGTGACCAATGATGGGGTAGTTGCGCAGTAGCGAGCGTTTGTCTTGCATCAGGTCATACAGGCCCAGGCTCACCAGCACAGTGCACAGCAAAAATGCGCCCCAACCCTCACCAAAGATCAGCGTGCTAAATGCACTAAGTAGCAGCCCAAAACAGCTCAGACCAAAAGCGGTGTACCGAATGGGAAAAAGAGTGTTGAGGTAATGCAGCATAAACAGGGTTCCTTCAAGGCGACAATACCACCCAACACCGCACTTTTTACCTTGTATGACTACCCAGAAACCCTCCCCTGAAATGGCATCTGCCCTGACCCCTGAAGACTTTGACGAGATGGACGCCATCTTGGACGATTTGCGCAGCCGTAACGACGAAACACCCCAATGGGAGTTTTGCGAAGGTTTTATGGCTGCGTTGGTGTGCGGCCGACGGGTTATTCCAGCGAATGAATACCTGTCTGTGCTGCTGGATGTGGACTTGGCAGGAGAAAGCGCATCGACCAGCCAAGGCTCTTTTGCCGATACAGCGCAGCAAGCCCGCTTCATGGAACTGTGGACACGCCGTTGGAATGACGTAGCCCAGGGCTTGGCCAATGAAGTGCAGTCGCTCGATGACGAGCGCGCCTACCACCCCGAGGTGATGGACGTACGTGGTGCGGTGGCGGCTTTGCCTGAAGCAGAACGTGAGTCGATGAAAGACGAGGTACTGCCTTCGTTTGCCCAAGTGTGGGCGGTGGGGTTTATGTACGCCGTGGAAAGCTGGCCCGAGGAATGGACCCCGCCACGTGACAAGGAGGCGCACAAATGGTTGGACGG
>JBJOLD010000210.1:0-3264 GCA_046045765.1 Pseudomonadota bacterium
GCCCGCCACTGGCCTTGCCCTTCGCAGCCGCGGGAGCCGCAGGAAATTGAATCAACGCCATCAGCGCCATGGCGACCAAGGCCACGGCCGCCAACGCGATGTATGCGCCGGCAAATTGCACCTCTAGCACGGTGCGGGTGCGCGCGGCCAGGTTGGGCCCGGCAATGGCCCCAATCAGGCCACCGGCCAGCACCAGCGACACGGCTTTTTCGCGAAAAGCGGGCAGCGCGAGTTCTGCGGCGGCAAAGCGGTACAGCTGGCCGTTGGCGCTGTAGTAACCGGCAATCACCGTGGCGGCTACCAGCAGCCAAAAGTGGTGCCCCACCACCGCCCACGCACCCACGAGCGCAGAGCCAAACGCAACGGCCAAGCCGATTTGAAACGAGACGCGCCGCCCAAACAAAGCCTGTGTTTTGGCCACTAAAGGCGTGCTGAGCGCTCCGCCCACTACGTAGCCCATCACTGGTAGCGTGGCCATCCAGCCATAGGGTGCAAGGCTTAGCCCCACCAGTCCGTTGATGGCGATGAAGGTGACATTGTTGGTCAGGAACAGTCCCTGGCACAGGGCGAGAAGCCAGAGGTTGCGATTCATGGTGTGCCGGGTAGGGTGAGGGTGATGAGTGCGGCAAGCGCCGCAGTTTCAGCGCGCAGCACACGAGTGCCCAATGTGGCGGGCGCAAAACCGATTTGTAGCGCAGCGTCTTCTTCGGCAGTCGACAGGCCGCCTTCGGGGCCGCTCAAGAACCACACCTCTGCGTTGCTGCTTCCGTCGCCAGGGTTGCTGGCCATTGCTTGCACCGGCAGCGCGCCGTCGCGCAGCGAGAGCAGAAACTTTTGCGGCACAAGTGGGGCGGCGGTGCATGTGGGGGCGGAGTCCAGGTTTGCACTGGGGTTTGAATTTTGCTCGGTGACGCGGCTGGCTTTAAGCCACTGTGCCAGCGTTTGCATCGGGTGCACCAGCGGCACGCGGTTGCCACCACATTGTTCGCAGGCTGCTATGGCCACGCTTTGCCAGTGGGCGACTTTTTTCTCGGCCCGCTCGCCTGAGAGGCGCAGCACGCTGCGCTCGGTCATCAGTGGCTGAATACTGGCCACGCCCAGCTCGGTGGCTTTTTCGACCAGCCAGTCCATGCGGTCGTTGGCGGGCATGCCCACGGCCAGGTGCACTGGGCGGGGCGCTTCGCGCTCCACCGCGTGGTGGGCACCCACCTGCACCTGCACGTCGCTGCGGCCCATGCGGGTGACCGTGGCATCAAATTCGCCACCGGGGCTGGTTCGACCCCAACCGGGGCCATGGTTAAACAGGGTGATGCTGTCGCCCGGCTGCAAGCGCAGCACTTGCACATGGCGCGCGGCGCTGGCAGGTAGGTCCAGCATGTGGCCGGGGACCAATTCAGCAGAGCAGAAGAAACGCGGCATGGAAATACGGGCTCAGGACAGGGTTTAAATTGCTATTAAAACAGTAGCTGCATACGCACTATGCATGAGGGTTGCAGGCCTATTTGGCTTAATTTTTGCCGAATACAAAGACACTGGGCAACTCGATCCCCTCGATCTTCTCCACCAGACGCAGCAGGGGTTTGAGTTCCATGTAGCGGCTGCAGGTGGAGCGAATGTAAGCAATAAAGCGCGGCGTGTCGGCCAGGTACTGCGGCTTGCCATCGCGCAGCGTCAGGCGGGCAAAAATGCCGGCCACTTTCAGGTGGCGCTGCAGGCCCATCCACTCCACGCCCTTGTAAAACTCGCCAAAGTCGTCGCCTACGGGCAGGCCCGCCTTACGCGCGGTGTCCCAGTAGCGAATAGTCACGTCCAGGCAGAAGTCTTCGTCCCAGCTCAGGAACGCATCACGCATCAGGCTTGCAATGTCGTAGGTGATGGGGCCGTACACCGCGTCTTGGAAGTCCAGCACGCCCAGTTTGGGGCCGACCATTAAGTTCCGTGGCATGAAGTCGCGGTGCACGTAGACGCTGGGCCACTGCAGGTTGTTCTGGATGATGCGGGCAAACGCGTCGTCCAGCACCTTTTGCTGCGCTGCATCGAGTGTGTATTTGCGGTGTTCACCGATGTACCACTGCGGGAACAAGGCCAGTTCGCGGCTCAGCAGTGCGTGGTCGTAGTTCGGCAGCACGCTTTCTTTGGAGGCCAATTGCCATTGCACCAGTGCATCCACCGCTTGCAGGTACAGGTTCAGGGGGGGCGGTGCAGCAGGGTCTATCACCTGCAGCATGGTTTTGGCACCTAGGTCGCTGAGCAGCAAGAAGCCGTTGGCTTCGTCCCAAGCCAGAATTTCAGGCACGGTCAGGCCAGCGGCCTGCATCAACTGGGCAATGTGCACGAACGGTTGACTGTTCTCTTTGTCCGTGGGTGCGTCCATGATGATATGGCTGATGGGTTCGCTTCCTTGTGAACTATCGACCCGCAGGTAGCGGCGAAAACTGGCGTCGACCGAGGCCATACGCAGCGTGGTGGGGTCTAGGCCGTGTGCGGTTTGCACGGAAGCAAACCATTGCTCAAACAGAGATTTGCGCTGGGGATTGCCCCAGACAACTGCGCCGCTGGCGCTGGGGGTAGATGTAATGGAGCTCATGGATAATCGATTCTACAAACCCCGTCTTTTAACGCCTCATTCATTGCCCGTTACTCCCTCCATGTGTTGTTTACATTGCCAGCCTGTGGCTGCGCAGCTTCGTCACCGATTTACGCGATCCCTTATCGCCGTGTCAGTGTGGCTGGCAATGGTTGTGGGGGTGGGCTTGGGTGCTCGTGGAGCTGCCTTTGCTCAGGGTGTGGACGTCCTGCCCGAGCCAAGTTTTGTACTGAATAGCAGCCCCTTGCTGGCTGAAAAAATAACGCCCTCACAGCGTACGGACGGGATCGTATTTCTTGAAGCAGACCACATTGCAGGGCATCCAGACTTGGATACCACCCTTGAGGGGAAGGCCGTTTTGCGCAAAGCCGGGACCAGCATCTTTGCTGACAAGCTCGAATACGATCAGCCCACCGACACCGCACGTGCCACAGGTAATGTGCGCATTAACCGGGGCGGTAATGTGTACTCGGGGCCGCTGCTGGAAATCAAGGTGGATGCGTTTGAAGGCTTTTTTGACCAGCCGCGCTACGAATTGCTGCAAAACGACGCCCACGGTGACGCGTCGCGGGCAGACTTTATGGATGAGAGTCACACGGTCGTCCGCAACGCCACCTACACCACCTGTAAGCGCCTGCCCGGCCCCAGCTGGATGCCCGACTGGGTGCTGCGCGCCA
>JBJOLD010000220.1:0-10934 GCA_046045765.1 Pseudomonadota bacterium
ATCACACACCGGGGTTTGCAGCGCGTGGTGCCAGGCCGTGCGCACCAGTGTTTCCAGCACATCGCGCGACGGCAGGCCCAAGCCCTCGCGCTGCGCGGCGGTCCACACACCGGGCGGCTCGGCGTTGGGGTTCAGGCGCACTTCGTCGCACCCCGCCAGCACCAGTGCCGCAAAAGGGCGCGCCAGCATCTGGCTCATGGGCAAGAACACCACCTGCTCTTCATCGGGATAGGCCGGTTTGAAGCTGGCACCCTCTAACGCCTGATTCACCCATTGTGTGAACTCAGACAAATCCAAACGGCGCTGCGCCCACATTGCAGACGTTGTCAACGCGCTCCAATCGCTGTTGGCCGCTTCGTTGATGTGCAGCACCGACAAGACTTTTTCACCCGCGCCATCGGCCAACAGTGCGTCCCATAAACCGCAGTGTTGCAAGGCCATGCGCAGCAATTCAAGCCAAGCCGACAGCACGCGGCTGCCTTTGAGACTCGCTCTGAGTGCCTCTATTTCGGCACATGCCACTACCAGCCTTGCATCCTTGGCAATGGCGGGAGACGTGGACGCATGACGCCAATCGCGAACCTGGTCACGGCGCAGCGCGGCTTCTAGGGTATCGCCGTTGGCAATCCATGCTGGCGTGGCTTTGACCCAGTCCAGCACGTCGTCCGCAGAGGCGTTCCAGGCACAGGCGCGCAGCATTGCCATCAGTCGTGCAGCAGCGCTGCTGGTGGAGAGCTTCCAGCCGTTTTCATCACGCATGTGCACGCCTGCGCCCTCCAACATGGCGCGCACACGGCGGGTCAGCGCGCGGTCGGACGACACCATTGCCAGCGGGAATCGCCCTGCCTCAATATGTGCCAGGCAACATGCGGTGGTGCGCTGGGCTTCGTCTTCTGCGTCCAGGCAGGCATGCAGCGACACCTGCAGCAATGTTGACGCAACCGCATCGACTTCACTACCTAGTGCTTTATGTGCCAACGGCAACACCGCGATGCGTTCACCCCAGAAAGCCCGCAGTCCCGCCGCAAAAGGATCTGGGTTGATGCCCTGGACCACCACCAGACAATCCACTTGCGAGCGCAACGCGGTAGCAAAAATGGCATCACTGGCATAGCCAGACGCAGCTGCCCACTCCACCGCAATGCGCGCCACGGCGGCCTCCCATGCCAATACGCCGGGCTCCAAACCCAAGCTGGCGGCCAAGCGGGCTTGTTGCGCCCATGCCTCGCGGCCGTCGGGCCCAGCAGCAGCGGCCAGTGGTGCCAACTGATGCGCGGACTGCACCAACATGGCCGCCAATGCATCTTGCTGCGCGCCCAATCCAGCGCGTTGCAGCAGTGCTTGCGCGGTGAGCGTGTCAACGCCGACATCCAAAGTGACGTCGGTGGCACTGCGCGACGCCGCACCCAAGGCAGCACTCCAATTGGCGGTGGTCTCAAAGCGGGGCGAAAAGCCGTTGGGGTAACTCTGTGCCCATAGCCGCGTTGCCAATGGCAACAACTGGGCATAGGGCAGCACCACGACACACTTGGTGACGTGCACTTGGCGCTGCGTCAATTCATTCAATACGCGTGCAAACAACCCGCTTTCGGGGTGTACCCACAGGGCCATCGCGGGGTGGTCAGGCGGGTAATTGAAGGCGCGCAGTGCACCAGATGCATCGCTTTTGGCTATAACGTTGATAGGCGCGGGGAAGTCGGGGGAAGGCTTGGTTTCTGTCACAATGCCGCAACTTTAGCTGTATTAGCAACTCCCGAAGGAATTTCCATGGCCAGCGATTTGATCAAACACGTAACCGACGCGACCTTTGAGGCCGACGTGCTGCAATCTGCACAACCCATCTTGGTGGACTACTGGGCAGAATGGTGCGGCCCTTGCAAAATGATCGCTCCGATCTTGGACGAGGTGTCCACCACGTATGCGGGCAAGCTGCAAGTTGCCAAGATGAACGTGGACGAAAACCGCGACATCCCCGCCAAGTTTGGTATCCGCGGCATCCCCACATTGATGTTGTTCAAAGACGGTCAATTGGCGGCCACCAAAGTGGGCGCCATGAGCAAGGCCCAGTTGACCGCCTTTATCGATCAGCAACTAGCCTGAACCTAAAAAGCCCTCCAAGCTATTTGGAGGGTAATGTGATCGGCACCATGGCAGGGTGCAGATCACCAGACTAGCTTGTATTTTTTTCCTGTCATAATGTCAGCCAGTTCACCAGCCTTGCCAAGGGCTGGCAGCGTATCGAAGCTCCGAACTTCACGGCAAGGCAAACCCATTTGCCTCCCCCATTTCCCCTGATTTTTCGCACAACCTCCGATTTTTCGGTCAACTCCCCCACCGGGACACACTCCATGCACTTAAACGAACTCAAGGCACTGCACGTTTCTGAAGTCCTTAAACAAGCCGAAGAACTTGAGATTGAAAACACCGGGCGCATGCGCAAGCAAGAGCTGATGTTTGCGATTATCAAAAAGCGGGCCCGCACGGGTGAGCAAATCATTGCGGACGGTGTGTTGGAAATCTTGCCCGATGGTTTTGGTTTTTTGCGCAGCCCCGACACCAGCTACACCGCCAGCACGGACGATATTTACATCAGCCCAAGCCAGGTGCGTCGCTTCAACTTGCACACCGGCGACATGATTGAGGGCGAAGTGCGCACACCAAAAGACGGTGAGCGCTACTTTGCACTCAACAAGCTCGACAAGGTCAATGGCGACTCGCCCGAGAGTAATAAACACAAGGTCATGTTTGAGAACTTGACCCCCTTGTTCCCCAAAGTGCAGATGAAGCTGGAACAAGACAGTAAGGGCGAAGAAAACATCACAGGCCGTGTGATCGACATCATTGCACCCATTGGCAAAGGCCAACGCGCCTTGCTGGTTGCCCCACCCAAAAGCGGCAAAACGGTGATGATGCAGCACATTGCGCACGCCATCTCGGCCAACTACCCCAATAGCCACATGATGGTATTGCTGGTGGATGAGCGCCCCGAAGAAGTGACCGAAATGCAGCGCACCGTGAAGGGCGAAGTAATTGCCTCCACTTTTGATGAGCCCGCCGCCCGCCACGTACACGTCGCCGAAATGGTGATCGAACGCGCCAAGCGCTTGGTTGAGCTGAAAAAAGACGTGGTGATCTTGCTCGACTCGATTACCCGTTTGGCACGCGCCTACAATAACGTAGTGCCCTCCAGCGGCAAAGTGCTAACCGGTGGTGTGGACTCCAATGCCTTGCAACGCCCCAAGCGCTTTTTGGGTGCAGCGCGCAATGTGGAAGAAGGTGGATCTCTGACCATCATCGCTACCGCACTGGTGGACACCGGCAGCCGTATGGACGAAGTGATTTTTGAAGAATTCAAAGGGACGGGCAACAGCGAAATCCACCTTGACCGCCGCTTGTACGAGAAACGTGTGTTCCCGTCCATTCAACTCAATCGCAGTGGCACACGCCGCGAAGAATTGCTGCTGCAGCCCGAAATTCTGCAAAAAACTCGTATCCTGCGCCAATTCCTGTACAACATGGACGAAATCGAATCTATGGAAATGGTGCTGAAGCAAATGCGTGCCACCAAAAATAACAGCGAATTCTTCGACATGATGCGAAGAGGTGGCTAAGTGTTTTAAAGGGCTTCTAACTGGCACTAGGCTATAATTTAAAGCTTTACGCGAAAAGTACACCGAAATAGGTTGGTGCGGCTAGCGCAACTGATGGAGAAGATATGAAAGCAGGCATTCACCCCAATTACCGCGACGTGTGTTTTCAAGACATGTCCAATGGTTTCAAGTTCGTGACCCGTTCATGCGCTAATGCCAAAGAAATGATCAAGATGGAAGATGGCCGTGATCTGCCGCACATCAAGCTGGACACCACCAGCGAATCTCATCCTTTCTACACCGGTACACAGAAATCTGTGGACAACATGGGCGGACGTGTAGAGCGCTTCCGCAACCGTTTCGGAAAGACTGCAGCGAAGTAATTCAACTTCAGGTTTTGGCCTGAAACCCAGAAAAGCAGCCCGGTCATTCGCGCTGCTTTTTTTTCGTACCTTTCATTGACACCGTGAACCACCCTACTCCCGCCATCGTTTCCCAAGCCGCGGCAAGACGCCTTCCACGGCTCGCTTTGCTGCTGTTTTGCGTGGCCTACGTACTTCCAGGTTTTATCGGACGCGATGCCTGGAAAACCGAAGACATGGCGGCCCTGGGGTTCATGACAGAACTGTTGCAAGGTAGCAGTCAATGGGGCTCACCTAGCCTAATGGGAGCGCCATCTGAGAGTGCAGCACTTCTGCCCTATTGGTTGGGTGTATGGGCTATGCAATGGGCTCCCAGCTGGATGGAGCCCGATTTTGCGGTACGCTTCCCTTTTGGGTTACTGATGGCTTTGGCGCTCACTGCAACATGGTACGGCACCTACTACCTAGGCCGCAGCCCCAAGGCGCAACCCGTTGCGTTTGCGTTTGGCGGTGAGGCGTCGCCTGCAAGCTACGCACGTGCAATGGCCGATGGCGGGTTGTTGGCTTTTATCGCCTGTTTGGGCTTGGCGCAGCTGTCGCATGAGTCCACGCCCGCACTGGCACAACTGGGGTTCGCGGCATTGTTTTACTTTGGCGTGGCCGCGTTACCCTATCACTCTGTGATTGCAGTGGTTGCTTGGCTACTTGGTATCACTGGCCTCACGCTGTCTGGCGCGCCCAGCATTGCCTTGATGTGGGGACTTGGCAGCTCGTGTATTCACTACCTCGACCGCACACGCGGCGAACACACCACCATCCATTCCAAAAATATTTCTGTACAAAGTGTCGGACTGTTGGCTGGCAGTGCCTTGGTAGCGGTTTTGGCGTATAGACTGGATCTGTGGCGATGGAAGATTGCCTTGCCGAGCGTGCAGTGGTCTGATTGGAGTGGTTATGCACAACTGCTAATTTGGTTCACCTGGCCGGCATGGCCGTTGGCTTTGTGGACGGTGTGGCGCTGGCGTCATCAACTCTTCACTCGCCGAATAAGTCGACATTTGGCATTGCCGTTTTGGCTGAGCAGTGTATCTGTAGCAGCTACTTTGACCACTGGTTCATCGGACCGCACCTTGCTGTTGGCGCTACCTGCGTTAGCCACGCTCGCAGCTTTTGCGTTACCGACGCTGAAGCGGTCTGTAGCTGCGCTGATTGATTGGTTCACTTTGTTGTTTTTTTCGGGCTGCGGATTGGTAATTTGGGTGGTCTGGATTGCGATGCAGACCGGAATACCCAGCCAGCCAGCCGCAAACGTTGCGCGGCTAGCACCGGGCTTTGAAGCAAGCTTTTCGTTTTGGGCTTTCGGTATTGCCTTGGCCGCGACGTTGGTTTGGGCCTGGCTGGTCCATTGGCGTGTGGGGAGGCATCGCGCAGCCATTTGGAAGAGTCTGGTGCTGCCAGCCGGCGGAGCCGCACTTTGCTGGCTGTTGCTAATGACACTGTGGATGCCCCTGTTAAATTATTCACAGGGCTACAAGATACTGGTAAAGAGAACCATCACTGAAATTAGCCCGCGCGGATGCGTGGAGACATTAGGCTTAGGGCAAGGCCAAATCGCAGCGTTTTTGGTTTATGGCAACTTGCAACTAAGGCCAGCCCAGCAAACTGCGGCTTGTGCATGGCTGTTAACAGAAGCAGGCTCCGATATGGCACCTCCAAGCTCTATAAATACCAATTTGTGGAGTCTGGTAACGCCGGTTAACCATCCGACAGATATGAGTCAATCGGTATTGCTATTTAGACGGCGTTAAGACCCGGATACGCTGCGGTGTAAAGCTAATGGAAAACGTAGACCCTTTTCCAGGGTAACTTTCAATGCCCAGCTCAGCGCCATGGCGCTGGCTCACGTGTTTCACAATCGCCAACCCCAATCCGGTGCCCCCCGTCTCTCGAGAGCGGCTACGGTCTACACGGTAGAAGCGCTCGGTAAGCCGAGGGATGTGCTCTGGTGCAATGCCACTGCCTTGGTCCTGTACGCTAAAAATTGCACCTCCAATGCTCGAAGGCGTCCAACGCACAACAATGCCCTTGTCACCCGGTGTGTATCGAATGGCGTTGCCAATTAAGTTACTCATAGCGCTGTGGATTTCAACCGCAGAGCCAGCGATCTCGAAATCTCCAGAAACTTCGAATTGAATGGCCTGTGGACGCTTCCACAACACCGTAGATAATTGATATGCCTCTTGCTCGCACTGAGCCAACAAGACACGCACGGAAATCCAGTCGTGCGCAGGTGGCAAGGGGCGGCCTTCCAAGCGCGACAACATCAACAGATCACTTACCAACGTTTGCATACGTTGGGCTTGCTGTGCCATGAGCGCCAAATATCGCTCCTGCTCCGTAGGCTCCAGCGACAGTGTTTGCAGCGTCTCAATGAAACCCGCCAAAACCGTCAAAGGCGTACGAATTTCATGTGAAACGTTAGCCACGAAATCACGCCTCATAGCCTCTGCTTGCTCCACTGCGGTAATGTCGCGCGATAGCAGCAAACTCCGGCCGTCACCATACGGATGTATCTGGACAGACAGTTTGACTGGCTTTGTCGCTGTACTGTCTCGCCCCGGCATAACCACGTCACTCTGAAAAATCCGGTTAGCGTAATAAGTGGCAAACCCAGGATCACGAACCAAATTTCCAAAATGCTGCAGCATGTCGCGGCGTGCATCAAAACCAAAATGCGACGCAGCAGTCTGGTTAAACCACTCAATACGGCTGTCAGCGTCGAGCAATACAACTCCGTTTGGGGATGCTTGCAATGCTGCCAAAAAGTCATGGAGCCGTGTGTCACTCTCTACTTTAGCTCGGTCCCGGGTACGGACTAATTTGCGAACGCGATCAAACACCTCGCCCCACATACCTGAACGCAATGGGCTGTGCGCAACATCACCTTCTTTGAGCCAGCCCAACACTTTTGTGGCACGAATAGTATCGAAAACTAGCCACAGCAAAGCGCCCGAAAATGCCGCAACAAAACTGCCAAATACTCTGTACTCTTTACCTACAACAAACCAGGCCGCCAGCGCAGGAAGCGCAGGGTATAAAAAATACGAGAAGAATCGCCAAATCATGCGGGGGCTTGCAACGCTACTTCTGGCTTGGCTGTTAGTCGATAACCTGCTCCGCGCACCGTCTCTACCATGGCACCAGCCTGAGCCAGTGCTTCCCGCAAGCGCTTCACGTGCACGTCTACCGTTCGCTCCTCAATGTAGACATGGTCGCCCCAAACTTTGTCCAACAACTGCGCACGGCTATGCACCCGCTCCGAACTACCCATGAAAAATTGCAAAAGTTTGAACTCTGTAGGGCCCAACTTTAAAGGCTGGTCTTGGTAAGAGACTCGATGCGTTGCTGGGTCCAGCGTCAGCCCCGCGATGGTCAAGGCCTCGCCCACCGATTCAGGCGCACGTCTGCGCAGCACTGCGCGCACACGAGCTAAGAGCTCTTTGGTAGAAAACGGTTTGGCAATGTAATCGTCTGCGCCAGCATCCAACCCTGCAACCCGATCTGACTCGTCACCGCGTGCCGTCACCATGATGATGGGCACCTCTTTGGTACGAGGATGTGCACGCCAGCGCTTGGCCAAGGTCAGGCCGCTTTCACCAGGCAACATCCAGTCCAACAAGATTAAATCGGGTACTGATCCGTCGATTTCAACTTGTGCGCTGGCACTGTCAATAGCCCATGTGGTGCGAAAACCGTTGTGTCGAAGATTTACCGCGATCAGTTCGGCAATTGCTGGTTCATCTTCAACCACCAAAACGGCGGGCATGTTTCTCATGCGAGAGTCCTCATTTGATCACCGACTCGATTTTTTCCATGCTGGTATGGCGTACGTCTTCGCCCTTAACCACATAGATGATGAACTCGGCAATATTTTTGGAATGGTCGCCAATACGCTCTATCGCCTTGGCCAAAAACAACAAGTCCAAGCTTGGCGAAATCATGCGGGGATCTTCCATCATGTAGGTAATGAGCTTGCGCACAAAACCATCGAACTCCGCGTCGATCAAGTCATCTTCTTTGAGAATAGCCACGGCTGCATTCACATCGAGCCGGGCAAAAGCATCCAGCGCCTTGTTCAGCAATCCAGAGGCTAAATCAGACGCCACGCGAAGCTCCAAGGATGGCAACGCACGGGGGGAGCCGCTGTGAATAATGCGGCGCACCATACGAGCGATTTTTTCCGCCTCGTCGCCGACCCGTTCCAAATTAGCAGTGGTTTTGGAGATAGCAATTAGCAAACGTAAATCGCGTGCAGTCGGTTGTCGACGGGCAATGATGGAGGACAGCAACTGGTCGATCTCGATCTCCATGGCATTTACATGCGCCTCGTTGGCGGAAACCTCATTCGACGCCTCAACGCTGAACTGTGACAGCGCATAAATTGCCCGACGAATTTGGGACTCTACCAAGCCCCCCATTTCCATCACACGGCTGGAAACAGAAGTTAATTCAGTGTCAAACTGAGTCGATAAATGTTTATCTGGCATGGTGCGTCCTTAGCCGAAACGGCCGGTAATGTAGTCTTCGGTTTCTTTGCGTGTGGGCTTGAAGAACATTTGTTCGGTGGAGCCAAACTCCACCAAGTCGCCCAAATACATGTAAGCGGTGTAATCGCTGCAACGCGCTGCCTGCTGCATGTTGTGGGTAACAATAACTACGGTGTAGTCTCGTTTCAACTCCACAATTAGCTCTTCGACCTTGGCCGTTGAGATAGGGTCTAGTGCAGAGCAAGGCTCATCGAGCAGCAAAACTTCGGGCTTTATGGCTATGCCACGTGCGATGCACAAACGCTGCTGCTGACCTCCAGACAGGCTGCTACCACTTTGGTTGATCTTGTCCTTCACCTCGGACCACAACGCTGCTTTGCGCAACGCCCATTCCACACGCTCTTCCATATCGGTTGCGTTGAGGTTCTCGAATAATTTCACTCCAAAGGCGATATTGTCAAAAATGGACATCGGAAACGGCGTGGGCTTTTGAAACACCATGCCGACCTTGGCACGCAACAACGCCACATCTTCTTTGCTGGTAAGCAAATTTTCGCCATCCAAAAGAATCTGCCCCTCAGCCCGCTGTTCTGGATACAGCTCAAACATGCGGTTAAACACCCGCAGCAAAGTGGATTTTCCGCAACCCGAAGGACCAATAAATGCGGTGACTTTGTTCTCAGGGATTTCAAGATTAATGTTCTTTAGTGCATGAAATTTCCCATAAAAGAAGTTCAAGTCTTTGACAGAAATCTTCGTCTTCTCGGTTGCAGTTACGGTGATTGGCATAGTGGGTTTCAATGATTGCAGTGTGGGTGGGGCATCGAAGTTGAATTACGACTTAACGCGAGTCAACACACGAGCCAAGATATTGAGCCCCAAGACCGCAATGGTGATGAGGAACACGCCTGCCCAAGCCAGTTTTTGCCAGTTCTCGTAAGGACTCATGGCAAATTTGAAAATGGTTACCGGCAGACTTGCCATAGGTTCGCCCAGGCTGGAGGTCCAAAACTGATTGCTGAGCGCAGTAAATAGCAGCGGGGCTGTTTCACCCGCAATACGGGCAACTGCCAACAACACACCGGTAATGACGCCGGCTCGGGCGGACTTCAGCGTAATGCTCAAAATTACCTTCCATTTTGGTGCTCCCAGAGCATAGGCAGCCTCACGCAAACCGGGGGGCACCAGCTGTAGCATGTTCTCGGTGGTGCGAATCACCACCGGAATCACAATCAGCGACAAGGCCAAGATACCCGCATACCCAGAAAATGATTTGAACCGTGACACCACTACGGCATAAACAAACAAGCCCACAATAATCGATGGTGCAGAAAGCAAAATGTCATTCACAAATCGGGTGGTAGATGCCAGCCAACTTTTGCTATCAAATTCTGCGAGGTAAATGCCTGCCATCACGCCGATAGGGGTGCCCACGCAAGCGGCCAAAGTCACCATGAGTAACGAGCCGTAAATAGCGTTAGCCAGCCCGCCCTCTTCATTAGGTGGCGGGGTCATTTGGGTTAGTGTGGCCAACGTCAAGCCATCAAAACCCAAGCGAATCGTTTCCCACAAAATCCAGAATAACCAGAAAAGGCCAAAAGCCATAGCGGCAAGAGCCAGTCCAGTGGCAATAGAGTTGGTGCGATTGCGGCGCGCAAACTTGGCGGCACGCGCATTTTTGTTGACCGTTGCAGGATTACTCATGTTTTCACCCCTTCACTCTTACGCAACTGGGAAAGCAATATTTTCGAGAGCGACAAAACCACAAACGTTATAAAGAAAAGTACCAAACCCAAATACATCAACGCGGCTTGATGCAAGCCCTCACCTGCCTCTGCAAACTCGTTAGCCAACGCAGAGGTGATGCTGTTAGCCGCTTGGAAGAGGCTCAGGGAATCAAGTTGATTGAAATTTCCAATCACAAAGGTGACTGCCATGGTTTCCCCAATCGCACGCCCCAAACCGAGCATAATTCCACCAATGACACCGGTCTTGGTAAACGGCAAAACCACCTTAGAGACAACCTCCCAAGTGGTTGCACCCAAACCATAGGCTGATTCTTTGAGCAGAGGTGGAGTGACCTCAAACACATCTCGCATCACGGCAGAGATGAATGGGATGATCATGATCGCCAAGATAATACCGGCCGACAAAATGCCAATCCCCACGGGGGGGCCAGATACAAAAGCGCCCAAATAGGGAATTCCAGTCAGGACGGACTGAAGTGGCTGCTGAACATAAGTTGCCAGCACAGGGCCAAACACCAGCAAGCCCCACATGCCATAAACAATAGACGGGACTGCAGCTAACAACTCAATCGCAGTTCCCAAAGGGCGCTTGAGCCAAGCTGGGGACAATTCGGTTAAAAAAAGTGCGATGCCAAAACTCACGGGTACTGCAATCAGCAAGGCAATAACAGAAGTAGCTACCGTCCC
>JBJOLD010000287.1:0-9514 GCA_046045765.1 Pseudomonadota bacterium
TTCAACATCCTTGCAATTTAGGAGTTTCATTCCATGATTTGCAAGGATAAATCTCAGAATCTCGGCAAATCCGGATGCTTGAGCTTGCCGCCGCGCACCAGCTCTTTGCCGTATTCCGCGCAGCGCTGCAGCGTGGGGATCACCTTGCCGGGGTTGAGCAGTCCCTTGGGGTCAAAGGCTTCTTTCAGTGCAAACATCTGCGCATTCTCTTGCGCGCTGAACTGTACGCACATGCTATTGAGCTTCTCCACGCCCACACCGTGCTCGCCTGTCACCGTGCCGCCCATGGCCACGCTGGTTTCCAGAATGTCGGCACCAAACAGTTCGCAGCGGTGCAACTGGTCGGGGTCATTCGCGTCGAACAGGATCAGCGGGTGCAGGTTGCCGTCGCCCGCGTGGAACACGTTGCAGCAGCGCAGGCCGTACTTCTTCTCCATCTCCGCAATGGCCAGCAAAATGTCGGCCAAGCGCTTGCGCGGGATGGTGCTGTCCATGCACATGTAGTCCGGGCTGATGCGCCCGGATGCGGGAAACGCATTTTTGCGCCCGCTCCAGAAGCGCAATCGCTCTGCCTCGTCTTTGCTCACCGCAATGGCCGTTGCGCCGCAGCGGGTCAGCACCTCGCTCATGCGGCCAATTTCTTCCTCGACCTCTTCAGGCGTGCCGTCACTTTCGCACAGCAGAATGGCCTCGGCCGTCAGGTCGTAGCCCGCGTGCACATAGTCCTCTACGGCTATGGTCATGGGCTTGTCCATCATCTCCAGCCCGGCGGGGATGATGCCGGCGGCAATCACGCTGGCTACCGCGTCGCCGGCTTTGCGTACATCGTCAAAGCTGGCCATGATGCAGCGCGCCAATTGCGGCTTGGGAATGAGTTTGACGGTCACCTCGGTGGTCACCGCCAGCATGCCTTCGCTGCCCACCACTACGCTGAGCAGGTCATAGCTTGGCTGGTCCAGTGCGTCGCAGCCAAACTGGATGGGCTCTCCCTCCATGGTGTAGCCGCGCACTTTGACAATGTTGTGCAACGTGAGGCCGTATTTGAGGCAGTGCACGCCTCCCGAGTTTTCGGCCACATTGCCGCCAATGGTGCAGGCAATCTGGCTACTGGGGTCGGGCGCGTAATACAGGCCATAGGGCGATGCGGCTTCGCTGATGGCCAGGTTGCGCACGCCGCATTGCACTACCGCCGTGCGGCTGCGTTTGTCGATCTTCAGAATCTTGTTGAACTTGGCCAGTGACAGCGTCACGCCCATTGCGTGCGGCATGGCGCCGCCAGACAAGCCGGTGCCTGCTCCGCGCGCCACCACGGGCACGCCCAGGCGGTGGCAGGTTTTCAGCACAGCGGCCACTTGGGCTTCGGTTTCTGGCAGCGCCACCAGCAGCGGGCGCTGGCGGTAAGCGGTCAGGCCATCGCACTCATACGGGGTGGTGTCCTCAGTCTGGTACAACAGCGAATGGGGTGCCAAATCGGGCTGCAGCCCTTGCAGGAGTTGCGTAAGCAGCTCTTTTTTTTGTAGCGCTTCGGTGGCAACGAGAAGCGGAATTGGGGTGGGTGCGTTCATATCAACTACTCCGTCAGTGACTTGATGCACTGTACGGCAACGCCAACACCACTGACGTGAAGATTCTTGCAGGTCCGCGTGAAATTCAGGCCACCGCCTTCTTCAACCAGTCGGCAAACGCTGCCACCTCCCACCGGTCCATGGCACCGGTGCGCCAGCACAGGTAGTGGGCGTGGGGGCTGGGCACGTTGCGCTCAAACAGGCGCACCAACGTGCCATGCTCCAGCCACGGTGCGCCCAGTTTCAGGCGCACCAGCGCGACGCCCATGCCAGCCGCTGCGCCATCGCACATCAGGCCAATGTCGTTGAACTGTGAGCCCTCGGTGGGTTCGGGCCAGTCCAGGTCGTGCGCGGCAAACCAGGTGCGCCAGGGCTCCAGCGGGCTGCGCAGCAGTTGCACGTCTTGCATGTCTTGCACGCTGTCAAACGGGCCGTGCTCGCGCACAAAAGCGGGCGATGCCAGCGGGGTCACTTCGTCCTTGAACAGACACACATGTTCCATATCTGCATAACGGCCCGCGCCAAAGCGCACCATCAAGTCAGCGTCTTCGGCCACCACGTCTAGCAGGGGAATGGATACCTGCAGCGTCAGGTCGATCTCGGGATAGGCGTCGGTGAACTGGCGCAGGCGTGGGATCAATATCGAGCGCGAAAACGTAGGCGTCACCGCCAGGCGCAACTTGCGTTTGCCTGGTGCGGCTGCCGAGGTGGGAAACTTTTGCAGTGTGGCCAGCCCCTCGCGCACATGGGCCAGGTATTCGCTGCCCTCGGTGGTCAGCGAAAAATCGGCACGGCCAAACAACTTGGTGCCAATGATTTGCTCCAGCTGCTTGACCCGGTGGCTCACCGCGCTGGGGGTGACGCACAGCTCCTCGGCGGCTTGGGTCACACTGCGCAGGCGCGCCAGCGCTTCAAAGGTCAACAGGCATTGGATGGGGGGGATACGGGCTGCAGTCATGCCCCACTATAATTCGCGGCCCTCGGGCGTGCCCCCCGCATTTCCCCTTGAGGGGTGTATTTTTATCCCCTGACAGACCACTATTTTGGGAGCTGCCATGTCTGACGCCCTCGCGGTATTGCCGCAGTATTTGCTCCCTAAAAAAGCCCTCACTGCCTTCGCGGGGTGGGTGGCGGGTGCGCGTGGTGGCGCGGCCACCACAGCGCTGATTCGCTGGTTTGTCAAGCGCTACAACGTCAACATGGCGGAAGCCGCCAACCCCGACATCACCAGCTACCCCACCTTTAACGCGTTCTTCACCCGGCCCCTGAAGCCCGGCGCGCGCCCGTTGGCCGCAGCCGACTTCATTTGTCCGGTGGACGGTGCCATCAGTCAGTTCGGGGCTATCGAGAAAGACCAGATTTTTCAGGCCAAAGGCCATAGCTATTCCACCACCGCGCTTGTGGGTGGTGACGCAGCGCTGGCTGCCGAGTTTGACAATGGCAGCTTTGCCACTCTGTACCTGAGCCCACGCGACTACCACCGCATCCACATGCCCTGCGCCGGCGTGCTGCGACGCATGATTTATGTGCCGGGCGATTTGTTCTCGGTCAACCCCACCACCGCGCGGGGCGTGCCGGGGCTGTTTGCCCGCAACGAGCGTGTGGTGTGCGTGTTCGACTCCGAACGCGGCCCTTGGGTCATGACGCTGGTGGGCGCAACCATCGTGGGCAGCATGGCCACCGTGTGGCACGGGCTGGTGAATCCTCCCCGTTTGCCACAGATCACCGAATGGCACTACGACCCCGGTCAGGTCAGCCTGCAGCAGGGCGACGAGCTGGGCCGCTTTCTGCTGGGCTCTACGGTGGTGATGCTGTTCCCCAAAAACACCCAGCAGTTCACAGCCACATGGGCACCGGCCAGGGCGATTGTGCTGGGCGAGGCCATGGGCACGGCGGCGGCTTAGGCCTCTGCCTAGCCGGGCTTCGGGAAGTTACCGACGCGCCAATTTGCGTAGCGTGCTAGTCTGCGTGCCCTATTCCAATTGCTTCCAATCCATTCAATTTACTGGAGCTGCTTATGCCAGGCTTGTTGTCCCACGTTGACCCCGACGGGTTGCTCGAATTCTCAGTCGTTTACACCGACCGCGCGCTGAACCACATGTCTCAGCGCTTTCAGGGCGTGATGAAAGACATTTCACGCATTCTGAAAGAGGTGTACCAAGCCCAAAGCGCCGTGCTTGTGCCCGGCAGCGGCACCTTCGGCATGGAAGCCGTGGCGCGCCAATTTGCCACCGGCAAAAAAGCGCTTGTCATTCGCAATGGCTGGTTCAGCTACCGCTGGACGCAGATTTTTGACATGGGAAGCATTCCCGCAGAATCTACTGTGCTCAAGGCCCGCCGGATCAACGCCAGCAAGCAGTCGCCCTGGATTCCATGCCCCATTGATGAAGTAGTGGCCACCATCCGCAGCAAAAAGCCCGATGTGGTGTTCGCACCCCACGTGGAAACGGCCGCCGGCATGATCTTGCCTGACGACTATTTGCGCGCGGTGTCCGACGCAGTACACGAAGTCGGTGGCTTGATGGTGCTGGACTGCATTGCCTCCGGTGCCATGTGGGTGGACATGCAAGCCACTGGTGTAGATGTGCTGGTCAGTGCGCCACAAAAAGGCTGGAGCGGCTCGCCCGCCTGCGCCATGGTGATGCTGAGCGCCCGTGCCCGTGCCGCCATCGACGGCACCACCAGCACCAGCTTTGCCTGCGACTTGAAAAAATGGCTGCAAATCATGGAAACCTTTGAAGGTGGTGGCCACGCATACCACACCACCATGCCTACCGATGCGCTAGCCCGCCTGCGTGACGTGATGGAAGAAACCCGCGACTACGGCTTCGAGAAAGTACGCGCCGAGCAAATCGATCTGGGTACCAAAGTGCGCGCACTGTTTGAAAGTCGGGGCATCGTCAGCGTGGCTGCCGACGGCTTCAAAGCCCCTGGCGTCGTGGTGAGTTACACCGAAGACGCAGGCATGCAAAACAGCAAAAAGTTTTTGGCGCTGGGCCTGCAAACCGCTGCCGGCGTGCCATTGCAGTGCGATGAGCCTGCCGACTTTTCTACCTTCCGTGTAGGCTTGTTTGGCCTGGAGAAGCTGCACAATGTGGACCGCAGCGTGGGCCAATTGGCGGATGCGCTGGACCAGATGGGTGTGACCGCGCCCGCCAAGGCGGCCTGATTACTTAAAGATCACCGTTTTGTGGCCGTTGAGCACTACGCGGTGCTCGCTGTGCCACTTCACGGCGCGGGCCAGAACCTGGCTCTCGGTGTCCCGGCCCATCGCGGTGAAGTCTTCCACCGTTTTGCTGTGGTCCACGCGGGCTACGTCTTGCTCGATGATGGGGCCTTCGTCCAGGTCGGCAGTCACATAGTGGGCTGTGGCTCCAATTAGTTTTACGCCCCGGTCATGGGCCTGGTAGTAGGGCTTGGCGCCCTTGAAGCTGGGCAAAAAGCTGTGGTGAATATTGATGGCGCGGCCTGAAAGTTGGCGGCACAGTTTGTCACTCAGGATTTGCATATAACGCGCCAGCACCACCAGCTCTGCGCCCTCACTTTCGATGATTTCCAGCTGCTTGGCTTCGGCCTGCTCTTTGGTGGCAGCGGTTACGGGCACGTGGTGAAACGGCACGTTGTAGCTGGCAGCCAGTTGGTAGAAGTCTCGGTGGTTGGAGATGATGGCGCGTATGTCCACCGGCAGCAGCCCGCTTTTCCAGCGGAACAGCAGATCGTTGAGGCAATGCCCTTCTTTGCTAACCAGCAGCACGGTGCGCATGGGCTGGGCTGTGGCGTGCAGGCTCCATTGCAGTTGAAAAGGAGTGGCAAAAGTGGCCAGCTGGCTGCGCAATTCCTCGTACGGCGATTGACTGCAAGCGAACTGCACGCGCATAAAGAACAAACCCGTAGCGGGATCGTTGTACTGTGCAGCTTCTTCGATATTGCCATCGCGCTCCAGTAAAAAGCCCGAAACAGCGTGCACCAGCCCCAATCGATCAGGGCAAGACAGGGTAAGAATGTAGGTCGGATTCATAACCCACTATTGTCGCAGGCCGGTGCTGGACGATGCATCAGTGCTGGAATTTTCCGTCTTTCGTCACAATGGATAACTCCACAAAATTCAGCCCGGTGTGCATGCCCGGTTTGTAACTTGCGCGGATGCTCCCTAAGTCCAATTCGTTGGCGGTATTGAGTCCCTGCACAAAACTGGCGCGCGTGGGGTTGGGTCCGGCAAGCTTTAGTGCAGCCACCAACGCCTTTGCCGTGATGTAGCCCTCCAAGCTACCGTAGGAAAACTCTGTATTGGGCTTGTACCGGGTGAAGTTGGCTTGGTATTCGCGCGTCATTGCGGTTTTGCGCTCCCAAGGGTTTGGGACGACTTGCGAAAACACCATACCTTGCGCCAATGTTCCAAGGTGCTTGGCCAGTTGCGCTGACCCCGAGTTAACGGCGCTGAAATTTGTAGTTAAACCCTGTGCGCGTGCCTGGCGAATCAGGCGTTCGTACACACCAATGCCCCCATGATTAAAAACAACATGGGGTGCGGAGCTGCCAATTTTTGTGGCCATCGCCGCAAGCTGAGCATCGTTAACTTCCGGTTTGAACGCAATATCCGCTACCAACTCCATGCCCAGCTCTTTGCATAGGAGCTTGATGTTGTCCAGGTGCTGTTGGCCAGTATCAGAGTCTGAGCGGAAAAATGCAACCCGCGTTCCACCGGTTTGTTTGGCATAGTTCATCAGCGCTCTGAACTCTTCACGGTGTTCCGCTCGCACTGCAAACACCAGCGGTTGATGGGGTCTGCGCAGCGTAGGTGAACCTGCCATAGGGCCAAATAGAGGTACGTTCAGATCAACCGCAGCTTTCATGACCGCGGTGGAAGGGCCACCTTCGATGCTGCCGAACAAGAGGAATACTTTGCCACTTTCCACCAGTGTGCGTGCGTTGGATTCCGCTTTTGCAGGCTGGTTGTCATCGTCTAGTGTAGTGATCAGTATTTGACGGCCGTTAACGCCGCCTTGTGCGTTGGTGCTTGCGATATAGGCGTTTATGCCATCCTGAACAGCGACCCCGTAATCGTTTTTACCGTTTTGCAGAGTGATACTTTGGCCAATCAGAATTTGTTTTGGCATAACACCATTTTCCGCGTGCCCACTGAAGCTCAACAGCACCATTAATGGCCCTAAGAGTGACCCCATAGTCCGGCGTACCCAAATATTGGGAGATGGGTCAATTTCAAGCATAAAGGGTTCGTTTTCAGTAGGTTGAGATAACCCTCATTGAACCTGCGCAAACTGAACGAAATATTAAAGCAGCAAAGTCAATGCTCGCCTATCGGCCTGAGTTTTTGCTGCGGAGCGCTGTAATTGCAGCCAATTTAGTGGATGACAACTGGGTTTTGGGCCAGCTCCGCGTATTGCTCCAGGGTATCTTCCACCTCTTCTTGGGTGGGGGTGTTGACTTGCCAAGCTTGGATGTGTAGCTGAAAGAGTTCGGCCCATGAACCGTCCAAATAGACCTCTTTACCGGCGCGTTTATCCACAATTTCGAAGCCGTGACGTGCCAGGGTAGGAGCTTTGGTGGATTGTTCTGACTTGCTGGCGCCTGTGGGGTGCTGACTGGAAGCCTCGTCGTTGGCCAGCATATGGGTTACGGAATAGGTTTCAGAGTCGTAAAGTGTTTGCATAGCGGTGGGGTGTCCTATGAGCGATGCAGTTGGTAGCGATGCAGCTACTTTCAAGAGTAACAGCATTTACTGGCCCCTTGCGTCAAGCTCAAGGTTTTTGCGTTCCACGCCACAACTGGTCTACAAAGTCGCCATTGCTTTGCGTCAAGCGCACCCGTACTGGCAAGTAACCTGCGTCAGGACCAAACCAGACTTCCAGGCGCGGCTCAAACTCGCTCGTCGGGGGGCGGGTGAACTTTAAGCCTGTGGTTTCACCACTGTGCAGTGTGATTTTTTCCAGTTCCCCGGCAGTGAACACCCAGTTCTCTGCGCTGCGCGGGCCAATGGTCTGAAATGGTAGCTGTGTGCCCCGGCTGTAGCGCGTGGGGTCGCTGCCAATCAGGGTCGAAATTTGGAGCAATACACTGAGTTGGTCTTGTGCCCCAGGCAGCAACTCTGCTTCAGGTGTGTTGGCGCTGAAAATGACTTTACCTTTGTCGCGCTCAAAATGCGCGGCTACCTCGCTGCGCACTTTGTCGCCAAACCGGATGGGTTCTAGCCCTTGTGCAGAGATGAGCCCTTTACTGGTCTGAACGCGAGAGCCCAGCAAAAAGTGGCTGATCTCCAGTCGTGCGTCATAGGTCTTGCCATCTTGCAGCCACAACAGCTCGGCATTGGCGAAGTACGGGAACCCTTTGACCTCGCCCTTGACGTTGTATTTGATACGTACTGGTGCGGGCAAGGTGGAGGCAGATGCAGTCACGCTACTTTCTGCTCCTGACTGTATTGGCGGTGGCTCTAGAGGGGATGGGGCACTGATTTTTGCTATGTTTTCAGTAGCTAATTGCGGGATATCCGCCGGGGCTGCAGGCTCATTTTGTTCTATATTTGTGGTGTTTTCAATAGCTGGCGCTTTAGGCGCTGCTGTGGGCGTTGTGGCAGCGGGCGTTGCTCTCGGTGTGGCAACGGACGCTAAAGGAGGGGACTCTTTGGGCCTCGACCGGGTGGCATGTACAGTGGGTGTAGCTGGAGTGACCGGCGGGGGTGCGGGAATGCTGCGCGTTAAAAAAACCGTGGTGGAATCTATGTCAAGGCTTTGCAACGCGTGCATCCAGCCCAGCGATTGCGGCAGCCCACCCAGCATCAGGCCATGTACCCAGACGACTACCGCCGTCAGCAATGCCAGGTTGCGCAGTGTTCGGGTCGGAATGATCATGGCAGCCAGTGTAAATCAGGGTAACAAAAGCGGCGAAAATGCCCCCATGAAACTTGCTACCTATAAAGACGGATCGCGCGACGGACAGTTGCTAGTCGTCTCGCGTGATCTCGCCACCGCCGCATTCGCTTCCCACATTGCCAACCGCTTGCAGCAGGTGCTGGACGACTGGAACTACCTTTCGCCCCAGCTGCAAGATGTGTACGACGCCCTGAACGCCGGCCGCGCCCGCCAATCGTTTCCGTTTGATGCCATGCACTGCATGGCCCCGCTGCCCCGCGCTTACCAGCACACCAGTGCCGTGGCTTTTCCCTGCAGCGCCGACGCCATGGATGTCAAGCCACCTGAGCCACCGCAAACCCAACTCAGCGGCGACGGCCTGCTAGGCCCCTTTGACTCGGTACTGTGCAGCAGCGAGGCCTTGGGCATTGACTTTGAGGCTGAAGTGGCCGTGGTCACCGGCGATGTGCCCATGGGTGCCACCGTGGACCGTGCGTTGGACAGCGTGCGTTTGGTCATGCTGGGTAATGTGTTCAGTCTGCGCAGCGTGTTGCAGGGCAAGCCTGCGACGGCTTTCAGTGCGGTGGCCATCACGCCAGATGAGCTAGGCACTGCATGGGTCAAAGGCCGCGCGGCGCTGCCCTTGCAATGCACCTGGAATGGCCGCAAGGTGGGCTTGTGTGATGCGGGTGCTGACATGGTTTTCCACTTTGGCCATCTGATTGCCGATCTGGCCAAAACCCGTGCGGTGCGGGCGGGCTCGATTGTGGGCAGTGGCGCTGTGCGTAACCTGGGCGTTCAGAAGCGCGGCCAATGGGAGTGGCCCAACGGCTACAGCAGTATTGCCGACAAGCGCGCCATGGAAACCCTGCAGAGCGGCCAGCCCATCACAGATTACTTAAAAGACAACGACACCGTTCGCCTGGAGATGAAAACGCGCGATGGCAACAGCCTGTTTGGCGCGATGGAGAATGAAATTACCCTCGTCGAGATCAGCCTCGTGCAATCTGCAGTGCAAAAGTCTTGATGCCACGCAGCATCATCTCAATCGCTACCGACACCAGCACCAAGCCCATCAGCCGC
>JBJOLD010000310.1:0-2945 GCA_046045765.1 Pseudomonadota bacterium
CACCCCATTCAGGCGATGCAGGCGCTGGCGGCGCAAGGCAGCGCGCAAGGCGTGCAGTGGCATTGGAATAGCCGGGTGGCGCAGGTGAATGCGGGTGAATTGGTCGAAGAGCAGGCTGGCCAACGGCATGCGTTCGACCATGTCTTCGACGTGCGTGGCGTGGGCGCCAAGCCCGCACTACCGGTGCGCGGTGTGCGTGGGGAGGTGTTCTGGCTGCACGTGCCCGGCGTGCCGTTGCACCGCCCGGTGCGCCTACTGCACCCGCGCCACTCCATTTATATGGTGCCGCGCCCCGGCGACATCATCGTGGTGGGGGCCAGTGAAATTGAGAGCGAAGACCGCTCGCCCGTGTCGCTGCGCAGCACCCTGGAGCTGCTCAGCGCCGCGCACAGCGCCATCCCCGCATTGGCCGAGGCGCGTGTGGTGCACACCGAGACCAACCTTCGCCCCGCATTGCCCGACAATCTGCCTGTGGTCCGGCATTCGTCCGGCACAACAGAAATCAACGGTCTCTTCCGCCACGGCTGGCTCGTCGCCCCCGCCTTGGTGGAGCAAGCCCTGAAAGAACTACAGCTGTAAAACCATCGCCAAAATAAGCCAATGCTTGAACCTGACCCTCTGCAGCCTGACCCCCTGCACCCTACCATCACCGTGGTGGTCAACGGCACCCCTCAGCCCACCACCGCCCGTACTCTGCAGGCGTGGGTGGATGCGCAAGACGTACTGCCCGCAGCCCTGGCCACCGCCGTCAACGGCCAGTTTGTGCCACGCACCGCACGCGCCCAGCAGGTGCTGGCAGAAGGCGACACCATACTGACCTTCCAACCCATCCAAGGCGGCTAACACATGTCCAACGAATCGAGCCAGTGGCATATAGGCGGTCGCACTCTGACCAGCCGCTTCTTCCTGGGCACCGCAGCCTACCCATCACCTCAAGTCCTGCAAGAAGCCATCGCCGCCTCGGGCAGCCAAGTAGTCACCATGGGCCTGCGCCGCCAACTGGCCCACGGTGCGCAGGCGGGCGACTTTTTTGCCATGGTCAAAGCCACCGGCGCGCACTTGCTGCCCAACACCGCAGGTTGCCACACCGCCCGCGAAGCCATCACCCTGGCCCATATGGCCCGCGAGCTGTTTGACACCACTTGGATCAAGCTCGAAGTGGTGGGCGACGCCCACACCCTGCAGCCCGACCCGTTTGAGTTGGTTATTGCCGCCGCCCAGTTGGTTAAAGACGGGTTCGAAGTGTTCCCCTACTGCATGGACGACCTGGTCAGCTGCCAGCGCTTGTTGGATGCGGGCTGCAACATCCTCATGCCCTGGGGCGCACCTATTGGCTCGGGCCAGGGGCTGGTGAACCCCGGCGCGCTGCGCACCCTGCGCGCGCGCCTGCCGGGCGTGCCGCTCATTGTGGATGCGGGGATAGGCTCGCCCGCCGATGCGGTGCAAGCCATGGAGCTGGGGCTGGACGGCGTGCTGCTCAACAGCGCGGTGGCCAATGCCATTGACCCGGTGCGCATGGCGCGCGCGTTCAAGCTGGGTATTGAATCTGGCCGCCTGGCGTTTGAAGCCGGTGTCATGGCCCGCCAGGACATGGCGGTAGCGTCTACCCCGGTGGCAGGCCACCCTATTTTGTTATGAAGTTGCTATGAAAAAAGAAGCTGCTTACGCAATACCTGTGAGGGCTGGAGGTACATTGGGTACCGAAATTGCTCCTTTGGCGGAGGATCAACGTCCGGTCGTTTGGAGCATTGCCGAGTCCGACTCTGGTGGTGGTGTGAGCCTGCAGGCCGACCTGAAAGCGCTGCAAGTGTTTGGCGTGCACGGCTGCCTGGTTGCGGCGTACAGCAATGCCGAACAGTTGGACGCGCAGCTGGCTGCATTGGCGAACGATCTGCCGCCGCACACCATCAAAACCGGGCTGCTTGGCGGTGTGGACAACGTGCGCGTGGTGTGCCAGTGGGTAGACCGCTTGCGCGGGCAAGGCTTGCCGGTGGCGCTGGTGGTGGACCCGGTGCTGGGCTCCATCACGGGTGCCAGTTTTGCCAGCGATGCCGTGGTACAGGCCTCTGTGCAAGAGCTGCTGCCACGCGCCACACTGGTCACGTTAAATCGCGCGGACGCAGCGCGGCTGTTAACCGCCATGGGGCTGGAAGCATCTCTTGCCGTACCAGCCGCTGCGGCTGCGCTGGCAGGCTTGGGCCAAGGCAAGGTGTCTGTCGTCATCACTGACGGCGGCACGCCAGCGCATAACGTGGCGGGTAGCGATGGCCTGGCCGCCGACTGGCTGCATTGCCCGCAAGCCAGCGGCTGGCTCAGCTTGCCCCGCCTGGACACGCCACCGCACCACAGCACGCGTTGCACCTTTGCATCCACCGCTGCTGCGGCTCTGGCCAGTGGTTACTGCGTGGCCGATGCGGTGGTGCTGGCCAAGATGGCTACCAACCAGGGACAGTTCGACTTTGCGCAACACGTCGCCAACTTGCCAACCTTCACCCTGCCGGGGGCAAAAGCCCCGTTGGATGTGCGTGCGGTGCAGCCCTTTGCCCGGCTGAGCAACCCGGCCTTGGGCGTCTATGCCGTGGTGGACAGCGCCGACTGGGTACGCCGCGTGCTGGCCTACGGCATTCGCACGGTGCAGCTGCGCATCAAAGACCCGGCCCAGCCTACGCTGGCCGCGCAAATTGCCGAGAGCATTGCCGTTGCACGCGCCACGCCCGGTGCGCAACTCTTCATCAACGATCACTGGCAACTCGCCCTGCAGCACGGCGCTTACGGCGTGCACCTGGGGCAAGAGGATTTAGAGCACGTGGATTTGGGTGCCTTGCAACAAGCCGGTGTGCGCCTGGGCCTCAGCACCCACAGCTACTGGGAAGTGGCCCGCGCCTGGGCTCTGCGCCCCAGTTACATCGCTTGCGGCCCCATCTTTGCCACGCAAAGCAAAGACA
>JBJOLD010000330.1:0-5023 GCA_046045765.1 Pseudomonadota bacterium
GTGGGCAATGTATTGGTCACTATGTCCATTGGGCCGCTGCTAACCGCAGTGATGGCGCGGCTGTTCATTGGGCACGAAGTGGCTGTGCGCACATGGATAGCTATCGTTGTTGCCGCAGTGGGTATCGTGTACATGTACGCATCGCAGATGAATGATGTGACACTGCTAGGTACATTGGTGTCTCTGTGTGTGCCTGTTGCCGGGGCTGCTAACTGGACGATTACTCAACACTCCCATGATCAAGGCCATGATGTGGACCTCATGCCGGCTGTGGCGGTAGGTGCGGCTGTCAGTTGTGCGTTGACGTTACCCGCGGCGTTTCCGTTCCAGGCCACGGCGCATGACCTTAGTTTGCTAGCGTTTCTAGGGGTGTTTCAACTGGCTGTTCCTTGTGTGCTGAGCGTGCGCTGCGCACAAATACTCAAAGCACCAGAGCTGTCATTATTGCAACTGCTGGAGGTTATCTTCGGCATCTTGCTCGCTTGGGCGGGGGCCAGCGAAGTGCCCAGCAACTCCATATTGACGGGTGGCGCGCTGGTGATAGGCGCCTTGGTGGTGAACGAACTCATTGGCTGGAGACAACGCATATGAACACATGGACAACACCTGACGTGATCACTGAAGTGCAGGGGCAGGTGGGCTTTATCACCCTCAATCGGCCCAAGGCGCTCAACGCACTGAGTCTGCCCATGGTGCGCCGTCTAACCGCTGTGTTGCGGGAATGGCAAGACAACACGGCTGTGCAGGCTGTTGCCATCCGCGGTAGCAGCAAAGCTGGCGTGTTTGGTGCTTTTTGCGCCGGTGGCGATATTCGCTTTTTTCACCAAGCAGCACTAGACGGCAACCCGGCGTTAGAGGACTTCTTTACTGAGGAATACGCGCTCAACCACTTGATTCACCACTACGCCAAGCCGTTTATCGCATTCATGGACGGCATCGTCATGGGAGGTGGCATGGGTATTAGCCAGGGCGCATCCCACCGGCTAGTGACGGCCAATACGAAGATGGCTATGCCTGAGACGCAAATTGGCCTGTTTCCCGATGTAGGTGGAGGCTATTTTTTGAGCCGTTGTCCCGGCAGTGCAGGGGAGTGGTTGGCCCTAACGGGGCAAGTCATAGACGGTCCTCGGGCCATCGAACTGTGCTTGGCTGACCACTTGGTGGATGCCGGCCAACTGCAGAAGGCCTGGGACGCTTTGGGGGCCATTCCCACAGTTACTGACACAACTTTGGCTGCGTGGATTGCTACTATTTCAATAGCCGGCTACGTACTTTCCACGGGCGCTGCGGGCCAATTGGATACTTATTTTTCACTGCCAAGTGTGCCTGCCATCATCGAAGCCTTGGAAGCGGATATGGGCCCGCAGGCGCAAGAAGCTGCAGCCATGTTGCGTAAGCGCTCGCCGCTGATGCTGCATGTGGTTTTGGAGCAAATTCGACGGGGCAGGGCGCTGACTTTGGCGGACGATTTGCGTATGGAGCGCGACATGGTGCGTCACTGCTTTGTCACCGCGCACTTGCAGCGTTGGGGCGCATCTAGTGAAACGGTGGAGGGCATTCGTGCTTTGGCGGTCGACAAAGACCATGCGCCGCAATGGAATCCTGCGCGCATTGAAGACGTAACGCCCGAGATGGTTGCGCCATTTTTTGAAAGTCCCTGGCCCGCCACTGCGCACCCGCTGCGACACCTGAAGTAACTGGAAAACGCTTAGCGGTTGCGGTCCTTCATTGCCCGCTCTACCTCGCGTTTGCCTTCGCGGTCCTTGATGGTGTCGCGTTTGTCATGCTCGGCCTTGCCTTTGGCCAGTGCAATTTCGCACTTCACTTTGCCCGTCTTCCAGTGTAGGTTAATGGGCACAAGGGTGTAGCCCTTTTGCTCTACCTTGCCTATCAGCCGCTTGATCTCCTCCCTGTGCATCAACAACTTTTTGGTACGCACTTTGTCCGGGCTTACGTGACTGGAGGCCGTGTGCAAGGGGTTGATTTGCAAACCGATGATGAACAACTCTCCGTTGCGAATCACCACGTAGCCATCGGTCAGTTGCACTTTGCCTTCGCGCAATGATTTAACTTCCCAGCCTTCGAGAACGATGCCCGCCTCAAAACGCTCTTCAAAGAAGTAGTTAAAGGCGGCCTTTTTATTGTCGGCAATGCGAGTAGCGGTTTCAGGTTTTTTAGCCATGGACGTTAAATTGGGGATGACAGACGGAATACAAAGAGGCGCTCATACTTCAGTGGGTTGGCCTTGTCTACAATCCCGCGCAGCCCTCTATTCTATGAAAACCGTTCACAAGTCCGTCCTCATCTGGTACAGCCCCCAAGAAATGTATGCCCTAGTCACCGATGTGGGCAGTTATCCCGCATTTTTGCCTTGGTGCGATCACGCAAAAGTGCTAGAGCAAGACCCCACCGGCATGACCGCTGAGGTGGGTATTGCTTTTGTTGGGGTACGGCAAACCTTTACCACCCGCAACACACATATTGCACCTTCCCAAGTGGGTATGCAATTGGTAAGGGGGCCATTTTCAAAACTCGAAGGGCAGTGGAACTTTTATCCCGTGGGCGACGGTTCTCAGCGCGCGTGTAAAGTGGAATTACTGCTCAATTACGGTTTTGATAATCTCGCGCTGGGCAAATTGGTTGGCCCGGTGTTTGACAAAATCGCGGCGAATTTGGTTGATGCTTTTGTTACCCGTGCGCAAAAGGTATACGGTGACTGAGCGCAGCATCCATGTGGAGGTTGTTTTCGGTGCGTCTCCAAGGCAATTGCGCTCGGTGCAGCTTGAGGTCGCTTTTGGTAGTTCAGTAACCCAGGCTGTTTCTCGGTCTGGACTACTGGCACTGCTGAATGCCCAAGAAATTGATGCACTGCAGTTAGCCGTCTGGGGGTGCAAGGTACAGCCCAGTTATCAACTGCGTGATAAAGACCGTATAGAGCTTTGCAGACCACTGAAAGTGGATCCCAAAGTCGCCCGGCGCGAACGTTTTCAGCGCCAAGGCGCAAAATCCGCTGGGTTGTTTAACAAGCTTCGAATTGGGGCCAAAGCCGGCTACTAGGCACCTCCCACTATTTGCAATCTCTGTCGATGATGCCTTGAATGCGTTTGCTTTCCTCATTTCTCGCAGCGTCGTCGATGATTTCTCGTTCACCGTTAGCGTTGGTTCTTGAGATACGCACACCAGATTCGAAAGTTGCTTTTGCAGCTTTTGCCCGATTACAGTTTTCAACCCTTGCTTTGACGAGTTTTTCATCTTCCGCTTTTTTCTTGGCTTCTTCGGCTGCCGCTGCCGCCTTTTTCTTTGCCTCGAGTTCTTTGTCTACGCCTCCTGCTGGCTTTGCGATGTTTGCTGGCATAGACGAGGCTGTGGCCACGGGTGCATCGGCCGGATCTGTGAGCTGTGGCTGCGCCGGCGCGCTGCGTCCGGCAGGGCGTTTAAGGATATTTTTTTCAGCAATATCGGGGGGCGGTGCTCGGTCACTGAAGACTTTGTGTCCGTCTTTGTCGAGCCATTGCCATTGTGCAAAAACAGTAGGCGTAAAACACAGCACTACGCTACCAAAAAGTATAGAAATCAGTTTCATGACAGAAGTGTAGCTGGCTGAGCTGAGGCACACCACGGGTACAATCAGTCTTTTGGAGCTTTGACATGCGCCTCCTCGGCAAAGCGCTTACTTTCGACGATGTGTTGTTAGTACCAGCGTTCTCCCAAGTCCTTCCTAAGGACACTTCTCTCGCCACTCGTTTTTCTCGCAATATCGCCCTAAATCTGCCCCTGGTATCTGCTGCCATGGACACAGTGACAGAAGCGCGTTTGGCTATCGCCATTGCGCAAGAAGGCGGTATGGGTATCGTGCATAAAAACTTGACTCCTGCTGAGCAAGCCGCGCAAGTGGCCAAGGTCAAGCGTTATGAGTCCGGTCTTTTGCGCGACCCGGTTGTTATTACTCCCAACACCACCGTGCGCGAAGTCATGGCGCTGTCTGAGCAATTGGGCGTCTCAGGCTTCCCTGTGTGCGATGCGGGCCGGGTTGTTGGTATTGTTACAGGGCGAGACCTGCGGTTTGAGACACGGTATGACCAAACAGTACGCGAAATCATGACGCCAAGGGAGCGTTTAATCACCGTGCCAGACGGCACCACGCCTGAAGCAGCCAAAGCACTCTTGAATAAATTCAGGTTGGAGCGACTGTTAGTAGTAAATGATGAATTTGAGCTTAAAGGCCTGATAACTGTCAAGGACATTACCAAACAGCTCAATTTTCCCAATGCTGCGCGTGACGCCACAGGGCGCCTGCGTGTAGGCGCAGCAGTCGGGGTAGGCGAGGGTACTGAAGAGCGCGTTGAGGCCTTGGTGCGCGCCGGAGTAGACGCCATCGTAGTCGACACAGCGCATGGCCACAGCAAAGGTGTGATTGACCGCGTTCGCTGGGTCAAGCAAAACTTCCCCCAAATTGACGTAGTGGGCGGGAATATTGCCACAGGCGCAGCGGCTTTAGCGTTGGTTGAGGCGGGTGCTGACTGTGTCAAAGTAGGCATTGGCCCGGGTTCGATTTGCACCACTCGCATCGTAGCGGGTGTGGGCGTGCCACAAATTATGGCTATCGACAGCGTAGCGACAGCACTCAAAGGCACGGATGTTCCTCTAATCGCAGACGGCGGCATCCGATACAGCGGTGACATTGCCAAGGCGATAGCAGCGGGCGCAAGCACCGTAATGATGGGTGGCATGTTTGCCGGTACCGAAGAAGCCCCAGGTGAAGTCATTCTGTACCAGGGCCGCAGTTACAAGAGCTACCGCGGCATGGGAAGCATAGGTGCAATGCAACAAGGCAGTGCAGACCGGTACTTTCAAGAGTCGACCACGGGCAACCCTAACGCAGACAAGTTGGTTCCTGAGGGAATTGAAGGACGAGTTCCTTACAAAGGTTCCATGGTTTCCATCGTGTTCCAGATGGCTGGTGGCGTACGTGCCAGCATGGGGTATTGTGGTTGCGCCACGATTGCAGACATGCAAGACAAGG
>JBJOLD010000004.1:0-7076 GCA_046045765.1 Pseudomonadota bacterium
AGAGAGACAAGACCATGACAGAAGCCGTCATCAAGCAACACCTGATCGACCCAGAAATTTGCATTCGCTGCAACACCTGCGAGGCCATATGCCCCGTGGGTGCCATCACCCACGACTCGCGCAACTACGTGGTCAAGGCAGATGTATGTAACCTCTGCATGGCCTGTATCTCGCCCTGCCCCACCGGATCGATTGACAACTGGCGTGCCATGCCGCTAGTGCGCGCGTATTCCATTGAAGAGCAACTCACTTGGGACGAACTGCCTGCAGAGCTCAGCACGGAGCAGTTGGCCGAGCAAGGGGTGTCTGTAAACGACAGCCAGCCAGCCGATACGGCACTTGCCATACAACCCGACTCCGCCCGCGAGGGTATCTTTAACTCCGCAGCGTTTGGTGCCACTTTGCCGCCATGGTCAGCGGCGCATCCCTTTACCAATCTCTATGGCCCCAAAGGCGCGGAGAAATCCATTACCGCCACCGTGGTTGGCAATGTGCGCGTGACTGAAGTCGGTACAGCGCAGGGTAGTGACTACGACACCCATCACATCGTGCTCGACTTTGGCTCCATGCCATTCCCGGTGTTAGAGGGCCAGTCTGTCGGCATTATTCCGTCTGGTACGGATGCGGATGGCCGTGCGCACCATGCGCGCCAGTATTCGATTGCCAGCCCACGCAATGGCGAGCGCCCTGGCTACAACAACCTGTCGCTCACGGTGAAGCGAGTGCTGGAAGACCATCATGGACAGCCTGTGCGCGGCGTGGGGTCCAACTACATGTGCGACTTACAACTTGGCGACAAAGTGCAGGTCATCGGGCCGTTTGGTAGCAGCTTCCTGATGCCCAACCACCCTCGTAGCAATATTGTGATGATTTGCACCGGCACCGGCAGCGCGCCCATGCGCGCCATGACCGAGTGGCGCAGGCGGCTGCGTGCGTCCGGCAAGTTCGAGGGCGGCAAGCTGATGCTGTTTTTTGGCGCCCGCACGCAACAAGAGCTGCCGTACTTCGGGCCGCTGCAAAACTTACCCAAAGATTTCATTGACAACAACTTCGCGTTCTCACGTACGCCCGGCCAGCCCAAGCGCTATGTGCAAGATTTGATGCGTGAGCGCGCTGCAGACTTAGCCCCGCTACTGGCTGATTCCAATACTTATTTCTATGTTTGCGGGTTAAAGAGCATGGAAGAAGGCGTAGTGCTGGCGCTGCGCGACATTGCGACCAACGCCGGCCTGCAGTGGGACACCGTGGGTGCCGCGCTCAAACGCGAAGGCCGTCTGCATTTGGAGACGTATTGATGGCTGAGTACCAAACGCTCCGGGTGAGTGTGCGTGCGCCCGGTGTGGCGCAGATCACCATGTCTCGCCCCAAGGTGTTTAACGCGTTTGACGAAGCCATGATTGCAGAGCTGGACGCCGCGTTTGCTGCAACGAATGCCGACGCCGCTGTGCGCGTGATCGTGTTGGCCGGTGACGGCAAGCACTTCAGCGCAGGCGCTGACTTGCAATGGATGCAGCGCGCCAGCACGGCATCGCTGGAATGGAATATTGAAGACGCCCGCCGTTTTGCGGGCATGCTGCACCGCATTGAATCATCCCCCAAACCGACCGTGGCACGCGTACAAGGTGCGGCGCTCGGTGGTGGTGTGGGCCTGGCGTGTGCGTGTGACTTTGCCATTGCAGCTGACAACGCCAGTTTTAGCGTCAGCGAGGCCAAGTTCGGCATTCTTCCCTCGGTGATTGGTCCGTATGTGACCAACGCAGTGGGCAAGCGCCAGGCCAAGCGGTTGGCGTTGGCCACGACCCGCATTGGCGCGGCTGACGCGTTGGCCATGGGGTTGTTGCAAAACGTGGTGGAGCTGGATGCACTGGATGCCGCGGTGGACTCCACGGTGGCCGAGTTGCTGGCAGGCAGCCCCAATGCACAACGCGAAATCAAGCTGCTGTTCGGGCAACTGGAAGTGGGGGCCATCACCCCAGAGGTGGTGGAGCTGACCGCCCAAACGATTGCCCGCGTGCGTGGTACACCCGAGGCACGTGAAGGAATCGCTGCCTTTTTGGACAAGCGCCCAGCGGCGTGGGTTCCCTCTACTTCCCCTATTTCCCCATTGAGACTGCTATGAACCAAGCCTATATCTGTGACGCCATCCGTACCCCTTTCGGTCGCTATGGCGGGGCGTTGTCATCAGTGCGCGCCGACGATTTGGGCGCGGTGCCTATCCGTGCACTCATGGAGCGCAACCCCGGAGTGGACTGGACGGCGGTGTCGGATGTGATTTACGGTTGCGCCAACCAGGCAGGCGAAGACAACCGCAATGTGGCGCATATGTCGTCGCTTTTGGCAGGCCTGCCCATCGAGGTTCCGGGTGCCACCATCAACCGCCTGTGTGGCTCAGGAATGGATGCCATTGGCACTGCAGCCCGCGCCATTCGTGCGCAAGAAGCTAGCATTTTGATAGCAGGCGGCGTGGAAAGCATGAGCCGCGCCCCCTTCGTGATGCCCAAAGCCGAGTCGGCATTCAGCCGCACCAACGCCGTATATGACACCACCATCGGCTGGCGCTTCGTGAACCCGCTGATGAAAAAGCTCTACGGTGTGGATTCCATGCCTGAGACGGCAGAAAACGTCGCCACTGACTTTGGCATTGAACGCGAAGCCCAAGACCGCATGGCGCTGCGCTCGCAGCTCAACGCCGTGCGTGCGCAGCAAAGCGGATTCTTTGATGCCGAAATCACGCCCGTCACCATTCCACAAAAGAAGGGTGATGCCATCGTGGTGTCAAAAGACGAGCACCCTCGCGCGACCTCCATGGAGTCGCTGGCCAAACTCAAAGGCGTGGTGCGACCCGATGGCACTGTGACAGCTGGCAATGCCTCTGGCGTAAACGATGGCGCATGCGCTTTGTTGCTGGCCAATATGGCGTCTATCCAACAATACGGATTAACGCCCCGCGCCCGTGTGCTGGGCATGGCGACGGCCGGCGTGGCACCGCGCATCATGGGCTTTGGCCCGGCACCCGCCGTGCGCAAAGTGCTGGCGCTCACCGGCCTGTCGCTGGCGCAGATGGATGTGATTGAGCTGAATGAAGCCTTTGCCGCACAAGGCCTGGCCGTGTTGCGCGACCTGGGGCTGGCCGACGACGATGCGCGGGTGAATCCCAATGGGGGTGCGATTGCATTGGGCCATCCGCTGGGGGCCAGTGGTGCGCGCTTGGTCACCACCGCCATTAACCAGCTGCACACCATGAACGGTGGCAAAGGTGGCCGCTACGCCCTGTGCACCATGTGCATTGGCGTGGGCCAGGGCATTGCCATCATTGTTGAGCGCGTTTAGCTTTGGGATAAGCCGAGCAAACGCACGGCGTTGTCTTTCAGAATGCCGGGCATCACCTCGGGTTTGAAACCTGCCACTTCAAAGTCTTTCATCCAGCGCTCAGGCGTGATCAGCGGGTAGTCGCTGCCAAACAGCACGCGGTCTTTGAGCAGCGTGTTGGCGTACTGCACCAGTTGCTTGGGAAAGTACTTGGGGCTCCAGCCGCTGAGGTCAATCCACACATTGGGCTTGTGGGTGGCCACGCTCAGCGCTTCGTCTTGCCACGGAAAGCTGGGGTGCGCCATGACGATCTGCATGTCGGGGAAATCAATCGCCACGTCGTCCAGGTGCATGGGGTTGCTGTAGGCCAAACGTAAACCACCACCGCAGCGCATGCCGCTGCCAATGCCGCTGTGGCCGGTGTGAAAGATAGCTGGCATCTTGTACTCGGCAATCACTTCATAAATGGGCCAGGCCATCTTGTCGTAGGGGTGGTAGCCCTGCACGGTGGGGTGAAACTTGAAGCCCTTCACGCCATACTCTTCAATCAGCTTGCGCGCCTCGCGCGCACCCATCTTGCCTTTGTGCGGGTCAATACTGGCAAAGGCCATCATCATGTCGGAGTTGGCTTTGGCGGCTTCGGCAATTTCTTCGTTAGGGATGCGCCTGCGGCCCATCTGCGTTTCGGCATCCACCGTGAACATCACCAGGCCAATCTTGCGTTCGCGGTAGTAGGCCACGGTCTCGGCAATGGTGGGGCGGCGGCTGTTGTGGAAGTATTTGTCCGCTGCGCGGTCGTACTCTTCGCCATAGCTGTCAAAGGGGTTCCAGCAGCTCACTTCGGCATGGGTGTGGATGTCGATGGCGACCAGGTTTTTGTAGTCCATGAAAGTCTCCTTGTTGGGGCTGGGTCTAGGGTAAACACTTAGAAAAAACTGTTTCCAGGCGCTTGTATTGATTATATTTAATAACCATAATTCAATCCAGAAAGCGAGTCCGTATGTCCAATAAAGATATCCATTTTGAACGCCAAGGCGATGAGCAGGAAGTTGCGGTCATCCGCCTCACCCGCGGTGCCAAGCGTAATGCCTTGAATGATGGCCTGATTCTGGCCCTGCGTGATTTGTTTGAAAAAATGCCCAAGGGCGTGCGCGCTGCTGTCATCGATGGCGAGGGCGACCACTTCTGCGCCGGACTCGATTTGAGCGAGCTGCAAGAGCGCGATGCCAGCCAGGGTGTGTTCCATTCCCGCATGTGGCATGCCGCATTGGAGTCACTGCAATACGGTCCGGTGCCGGTCATTGCAGCGCTGCACGGCGCGGTGGTAGGCGGTGGGCTGGAACTGGCCAGCGCCTGTCATATTCGCGTGGCAGACGAGTCCACTTTTTATGCTTTGCCCGAAGGCTCACGTGGCATTTTTGTGGGCGGTGGCGGTGCGGTGCGCATTCCCCGTTTGATTGGTACCGCCCGCATGACCGACATGATGCTCACAGGCCGTGTGTACAACGCACAGGATGGCGAGCGCATCGGTTTGGCCCAGTATCTGGTGCCCCAAGGCAATGCTTTTGAGAAGGCTCTGGAGTTGGCCAAGCGCATTGCAGGCAATGCGCCCATGACCAACTACGCATTGACCCATGTGCTGCCACGTATTGCCGACCAGCCCGCCGACCAAGGCTTTATGACCGAGGCCATGATGGCCGCAATTGCCCAAAGCGCGCCCGAAGCTAAGGACCGCGTGCGTGCTTTCCTGGAAGGCCGTGCTGCCAAAGTGCAGAAGTCCTGACCGCATACCCAAGAGACACCCATGACCATCCCCAAATTCCGTCCCCTTACGTTTGGTGTGACCCGCGTTGCCTTGAGCGACGGCGCATCTGGCGTGCATTACCTGCAAGCTGAACAGGCCTTGCAGGCTTTTCCTGATCGCATCACGGATCGCCTGGTGCATTGGGCGAGCACCGCGCCTGAGCGCACCTTCATGGCACGTCGCGAAAAGTTGGCCGATGGCACTACGGGAGATTGGAAGCACATCAGCTACGCGCAAGCGTGGACCACCGCGCGCAGCATTGCGCAAAGTTTGGTGAACCGGGGTTTGAGTGCAGAGCGCCCCGTGGTGATTCTGTCGGAGAACGATCTGGAGCACGCCATGCTGGCACTGGGCTGCTTGGTGGCGGGCGTGCCCTTTGTGCCCACATCGCCAGCCTATTCGCTCATTAGCCAAGACTACGACAAACTGCGCCATGTGCTGCGCACCGTCACACCGGGCTTGGTGTTTGCTGCCGACGCAGCGCGCTATGGCAAAGCCATCACCTCAGCGGTGGGTGCTGACATCGAAGTGGTGTTGACCTCAGGCACCTTGCAGGGCCGAGTGGTCACTCCGTTTGCTGACTTGGTAGCAACCACCGTTACGCCCGCAGTAGACGCAGCCATGCAGGCCACAGGCTCGGACACCATCACCAAGTTTTTGTTCACCAGCGGCTCCACCAAGTTGCCCAAGGCGGTTATCAATACCCAACGCATGTGGTGTGCCAACCAGCAGCAAATGGCGCAGAGCATGCCCGTACTGGCGCAAGAGCCCCTGGTGTTGGTGGACTGGCTGCCCTGGAACCACACGTTTGGCGGCAACCACAACTTCGGCATGGTGCTGTACCACGGCGGCACCTTGTACATAGACGATGGCAAGCCCACCCCCGCACTCATGGCGGAAACCTTGCGCAACCTGCGCGAGATTGCGCCCACGGTGTACTTCAATGTGCCCACGGGCTTCGAGGCCATTGCCAACGCCATGCACGCCGACGATGTGTTGCGCGCCAAGTTGCTTTCCAAAGTAAAAATGTTTTTCTATGCCGGTGCTGCACTGGCACAGCCTGTGTGGGACAGCCTGTATGCCGCAGAAGAAAAAGAAGTGGGCGAACGCATTGTCATGACCACGGGCTTGGGAATGACCGAGTCCGGCCCGTTCGCCATTTTTGTGACCAACCCCAACGTCAAAGCGGGGGACTTGGGTGTGCCCACTCCGGGTATGCAACTCAAGCTGGTGGACATGCAGGGCAAAACCGAGGTGCGCTACAAAGGCCCCAACATCACGCCCGGCTACTGGCGTGCGGCGGCGGATACGGCAGAACACTTTGACGAAGAAGGTTTCTTCTGTTCTGGCGATGCGGTCAAGTGGATTGATGAGACGGACGTGCACCAAGGTTTGAAGTTTGACGGCCGAATTGCCGAAGACTTCAAGCTCGCCACCGGTACTTTTGTGAGCGTGGGCCCCTTGCGCGCCAAGATCATTGCAGCCGGTGCTCCCTACATTCAAGACGTGGTGCTCACAGGCATTAACTTGAAAGAAGTTGGCGCCATGGTGTTCCCAACTGCCGCCGTGCGCACATTGAGTGGCTTGGATGCCAGCGTGCCGATGGCCGAAGTGCTGTCCAGCGCCAAAGTGCTGGCGCATCTCCAGACCGTGGTGAACGATTTGGCACGCAACGCCACCGGCAGTGCCAACCGCATCGCCCGCATGTGCCTGCTGGCTGAGCCACCCACCATTGACCGTGGCGAAGTCACCGACAAGGGTTCGATCAACCAGCGCTCGGTGCTGGCGCACCGGGCTCAAACGGTCGAAGCGCTGCACGCCGATACCCTGCACACCATTCTCAAGCCCCAGGCTTAAACCTCAGTTTTTGACGAAGTACATTGCCATGGCCAAATCCGGTTTCTTCTCTTCCTTCGCTGACGTGTGGATGCTCGACGGCGTACGCACCCCCATGGTGGATTAC
>JBJOLD010000031.1:0-5199 GCA_046045765.1 Pseudomonadota bacterium
TGTCACTCCACCGTCAGACCACTTCAATGCAATCTACATTGCTCATCATTGCGTATGGCACATATGGATAAGAACGAAGTGACCGCACAAAAGCTGTCTGAGTTGAGCCGAAGCGAGACGAAAGAAGCGCATTGTGCTTGGGCTGCGTGTAAGCGCGGCACAGATAGCATGTGCAAGGCACACGCAATGAGCAATTGCGAGTTGCTGCTCAAGGCTGTATTCGGTCAATCGGACTTCGAGGTGAGTAGACTATTCCGTGAAGATCAAAAAAAGGGAGCAAACAATGACAGAAGTAGTTGCAGCCGAGCCTGAGAAGTCCGTCAAACGCATGGGGTGGGCGTTACTGGCCCTTGCACTTGCAACTCCTGCACTTTTGGGCGCTGCTGGCATTTTGTCGGCATACAAGGTTGGAGAGCTGACGGCACAGATTGGTTTCGCTTGGCTATTCGCAGCTTTGGCAATTGACCTCGTACTGAAGAGGCGAGACGTCATTTCGAAAGCAAGAGGCCGCATAGTAGCTGCGGCCCTAACGCTTGTCATGTCTTTGGTGTCAGGATTCAACGTTTACCGGGATACGCAAAAGGTCGATACCGCAAAAAGGGAACTGATTGAATCGTTCATGGCCACGACCGTTGAGGCACGGAACGCTCCATTACTTGCGGCAACTCCTGAGCAAGTAGGTACGGCACAAGCTCCCGCTGCTAGTCCGGCGCCCGTGGCACCTAACCCTGTGAACAAGCCATTTGTCGCCAACGAAGCGGATCGTATGGTCGGCTTCATGAATGCGATGAAGGTGCGGGCGAAAGCATTTGCTGAGCAATCTGCGGCGCTGGATCGAAAGTTCAATGCGGTGGACATGGGTACCGTACTTACGCCGCAAGCCTTAACTAGCAAAGACGGTATTCAAGCTTCGCGAAAGACCTTGGATTATTTCAAGGGCCTTATCAACGAGCGGGACAAAATGCTCAAGCAGCATTTCATTAGTACAGAGCAGGTTATTCGCAGCCAAGGCCTGACGGACCGTGAAGTCAACGAAGCCATAGCAGGTATGCGGGGACCGCAGGACGAATCCGTTAAAGTTTACGCGGCTCTCAGTGCAGCCCAGTTAGCAAGTTTGAAAGCTACTAGCGACATAGTGAACTTTGCCGAGCGTTCTCTTGGACGGGTAGTTGTTCAGAACGCTCAAATGATGTTTCAGACGCAGCCAGAACTCGATGAGTACAACCGCCTCATGCAAGTGCTGACCGTAATGGCTACAAAAGAGGAAGCTGTTACACAACAGGTTGCTACGTTGTCCCAGAAGCGAAAGCAGAGTCTGGTCGATCAACTCAAATAGGCTGGAGCAAAAATTGAAAGCGAGGTCAATGATGCCGAAGATACCTTCGGTTGCAGTGCCCGCCGTTTTTTGGGCGATAACTCGCGTCATCGCACCGGTAGGCGGAGGGCAATTTCCGCGACTTGGCAGTTTGTCTTCTCGAAGACCGAGCAAACTTTTTGCTTCAACCGCGCGTTAAAACAACGCACAGCCCACGATCTCCACGCCCCAGCTACATGGGCAGCGAGACCATTAATTAAACGCCTGTAGACGGTGCTGCAAAAGTGTGGGATTTACGCGACCAGTGTGAGGCGTCAAGCAAAAACCAAAGCAAATATGTAAAAGCTTTGGTCTGCGCTGCAAGTCGTTGCTCGATATCGAAACCCGGCATTGCGACGGACTGTATTGCAACGGTTGTCCCGACCGAATCAAAGAAAACATACATGCACGCATGTTTTTATTAGATTGAGTTCAGCCCGATGCCAAGCCAGTCCAGATCAGCAACGCCCAAACTGCCACGTAGATTGCTGCAAATACGGCAAAGCCAGTCTGCGCCAAGTTACCCAACAAGCATTCCGCCAACCATGCCGCCAGTGGAATCAGTTGTTGGGCATGGACACCGAGGAAGTGCGATGGGCGAATGTCCCCCCACAGGTGCCAGCCAAAAATAGGCATGCCGACGCCGGATGGCGGCTGTTTACCCGCCAAAAGAAAGCCACTGACCGTTGACAGTACAAAAGTGAAAACCAGACCCGCAATGACGCCTTGGCTCAGTATTGAGGGCCCGCTGTCTCGCTGTTCAATCCAGATTTCCCAAGCCAACCAAGCCTGTGTGGCCGTTAAGGCAACCGCTGCAATTCCCATCAGGCCGAACATCAACGCATGAAAAGCGTCGGCGGTGTTGTAGTGGGATGCGGCTCCCAATACAGCCTGGTAACTGATGTAGACAACCTCGAATAGCGAGGTGATAACGAGTACAGCGGCAATCCATTTGAAAGCCTGTCCGTGACTGACAGTCGTGCTAGCCAGCATGGCTAACCCCACAGTGGTCCACGCAAACAGAGCCGTAGCCGCCATAAATTTCATCGGTTTGACCCAAATGCCAACGCCACGGTAGGTGCGTTTGTCGCGCCATGAAATCACATAAGTTGTCAGGAGTGCAATGGCCATGGCCGCGCCGAAAACGATAAGTGCGCGCGATGTGGCGCTGCAAAAAATCCACTGGGTGCTGGCCCATGCAAGGGCGTTCTGAGGGTAGGTCAAGTTCATTGCTAAGTAGGGTGTTGCCGGCAGGGGATACGATCGACTAGCATCCCACAGAATGCCTTTAATTGACTACTTAAAACCACTGCGCGCAGCGTGTGCCGTTTCGGTGGCTGGTAGCACGGTAGGTGCTGCAGCTGCTTTGCATGTTTCGCAATCGTCCGTCACACGGGCGGTGTTTGCTTTGGAAACGGGGCTGCAGCAAGTCGTGTTTTATCGCTCGGCACTCGGTATGCAACCCATCCCAGCCTTTGCGGCAGTACTCAAGCAGTGCGTCGCATCGTTTGACCATTTGGTGGTCACAGATGTAGCCAAGGCACCTAAGGGAAAGGTACCCCGTTGGATGTATTGCCGTGTAGCGTTGGGCATGGGTGTCCGGCATGCGCGCGTCTTGCTATCGCTGTCCGCAACCGGCTCGGAGACCTTGAGCGCAATGCAGTTAGGTATTAGCCAGTCAGCGGTGCACCAGACGCTGGCGCAGCTCGAACATCTGTGTACCCGGCCCTTGTTTGTCCGAAGTAGCCAGGCTGGGCTGAGGCTTACCGAGACTGGAACCAGCCTGCTAAGCGGGTGCAAACTATTTGTGTCCGAACTGCAGCAGGCCGACGAAATGCTGGCGGCATTGGCTGGGCAGATGCTGGGGCGACTGGCGATTGGCACCCTTCCGTTCTCTACCGGTGCGCTGTTGCCCAGGGCCTTGGACCGGGTGTTGCAGTCGCTGCCCAGTGTGCAAGTGACTGTGATTGACGGCACCTATGACACGCTGATTCAGCTTCTGCGTCAGGGGGAAATTGACCTCATGGTCGGCGCGTTGCGCCCGGAGCTGTCTGTCAAAGGGTTGGTGCAAGAAAGACTGTTCATTGACCGATTGGCCGTGCTTGCGCGCGCGGGGCATCCGCTCACCAAGCGCCCTAAGTTGTCGTGGCGTGACCTGCAGACCACCCAGTGGATCATGCCCATGGCCCACACGCCAGCGCAAACCGTGTTGGAGCAGGTGCTGTCTAGCGGTGGTTTGCCCATGCCCGCGGTGGAGCTGCGTGTGAACAGCGCGCTGATGATGCAAGCCTTGCTCTTGCAGAGTGACCGTGTGGCCATGATGTCACCCCGCCAAATGCAGGCCGAGATTACAGCGGGCCTGTTGGCAGAGTTGCCGCTGCCCATGCTTCATACCGAACGCGCCATTGGTTTGGTGCGGCGTGCCGAAGTGCGAGCCGGCGCGCCGCTGGCCAGTTTGATTGCCACTTGTCGCCAGGTGGCCTGGGAAATTGTTCGGGAAAGCCCTTAGAAATAAGCAAAATACATAGCTTTGGTATCGAAAGCATTAGCGCGGAGGGTATCTATGCAACACCATCGCTCCAGATGAATTTGCAAAATCAAGGAGACTATGTATGAAAAAGCGTTCGTTTTTAAATGCTGTTGCAGGCATTGCGTTGACCGCCAGTTTTGGGGCCGTCCAGGCCGAAGAAAACACGTTCAAGATTGGGCTAATATTGCCCTTGTCGGGGCCTTTTGCTTCTACCGGTAAACAGTTAGAAGCTGCCGCCCGCCTTTACATGGCGCAGAACGGCGACAAGGTTGCGGGCAGCAAAGTGGTATTGGTGGTGAAAGACGATACGGGCGTGCCCGACATCACCAAGCGTCTGGCGCAAGAGCTGGTTACCAACGACAAAGTGCAGGTATTGGCAGGGTTTGGTCTCACGCCGTTGGCCATGGCTACCGCGCCTTTGGCAACGCAATCCAAAACGCCCATGGTGGTGATGTCTGCGGCTACGTCGGTAATTACCGAAGCCTCGCCTTTCATCGTGCGCACCAGCTTTACCGTGCCCCAGGTGGTGACGGTGTTGGCGGACTGGGCTACCAAAAACAACATCAAGCGCGTGGTGAGTTTGGTGACCGATTACGCGCCGGGCGTTGATTCTGAAAAATACTTCGGTCAGCGGTTTATGGCCAACGGCGGCCAGGTGGTTGAAAACCTGCGCGTGCCTTTGCGCAACCCGGACTTTGCCCCGTTTTTGCAAAAGGTGCGCGATGCCAAACCCGATGCGCTATTTGCCTTTGTGCCCTCAGGCGCAGGCGCGGCGCTGATGAAGCAGTTTGCAGAGCGTGGTCTGGACAAAGCAGGTATCAAACTTATTGCCGAAGGCAGTGTCACGGACGACGACATTCTCAACAGCATGGGCGAGACAGCGGTGGGCGTGGTCACGGCGCACCACTACTCGGCCTCGCACAACTCAGCGCTGAACAAGAAGTTTGTGGACGCATTTGCCAAAGCCAACAACGGCCTGCGTGCCAACTTTATGGCAGTGGGTGCGTATGACGGCATGCGGGTGATTTATGAGGCTGCCAAGGCCACCAAGGGAGCGGGCGGCGAGGCCTTGCTTAACGCCATGAAGGGCCAGGTGTTTGAGAGCCCGCGTGGCCCGATGTACATCGACGCGCAAACCCGCGATGTGGTGCACAACGTGTATGTGCGCCGCGTGGGGCGCATGGGTGACCAGTTGTGGAACCAGGAAATAGAAACCGTGACGGACGTTAAAGACTCTGGCAAGACGCGTTAATCGTTTGATCGTTATGCATTCAATTCCTCTCGTGTTGATTCCGGGGCTGATGTGCGACCACAG
>JBJOLD010000089.1:0-4567 GCA_046045765.1 Pseudomonadota bacterium
TGAAAAAAACCACCGAACTCATATCAATGCGAGTGAGGGCGTGGGCCAGTGTGAGCCGCTGTTTGCGCAAGTCTTCTTCTTGGCGGTGCACCAAGTCGCCCACTAGCCACACGATACCCAAACCAAACAAGACGCCCAAAAACGGGGGCAACTGGGTGAGTGTTTTAAAAACTGGCACCAGCACCAACACGGCCATGCCCAGGAAGAACATCAAGTTGCGCTCCAACGCAGAGGTTTCAAAGGGCTCGTCTTCTGTAGAGCGCTGCGGTGAGATAACGGGGCGTGCGCCGAGAACAAAGCTGGTCACCGTCAGCGGCACCAAGAGGTTGATCATGGAAGGAATAAATAACCCTTTCATAATTTCTACTGCAGTGATTTGGCCGCCAATCCACAGCATGGTCGTGGTGACATCGCCAATGGGCGTCCAAGCACCACCGGCGTTGGCGGCTATTACGATAATGCCAGCAAAAAATAGCCGGTCGTCGCGTTTTGCGAGCAGCTTCTTCATCAGCGAGACCATCACGATGGTGGTGGTTAGGTTGTCCAGAATCGAGCTTAAAAAGAACGATACAAACCCCACCATCCACATCAACTTTGATAACCTGGCGGTTTTGATACGCGAGGTAATCACTTCAAAGCCGTTGTGTGCATCGACCACTTCCACAATGGTCATGGCACCTATCAAGAAAAACACGATTTGGGCCGTGCCCATGAGTGATTCGTTTAGCTGGCTGCTGACTGCTTGTGTGTCGACGCTGGTAACTGCATAAATAGTCCACAGCAGGCCAGCTCCAATCAGGGCGGTAGCTGACTTGTTAACTTTAAGTGGATGCTCTAGCGCGATAGCCGCATAGATGAGAAAAAAAATGATTGTAATTAAGCTAATCATAGCTGTAGCCCTCGTCGGTTATGCGTGACTAGCTATAAAAAATGTAGCAGTTTTGAGGCCCGCAACAGTGAGTAACAACGAACCAAACAGGTGCACGGCGGCTGTGCCTAGCGCTGTTGCGTAGCGCTGCTGGCCTAGCATGCCGACCACTTCGGCAGAAAAGCTGGAAAAGGTGGTGAGTGCGCCCAGAAAGCCGGTGACCAAAGCGAGCCGCCAGACAGGGTCAAGTTCTGGCAGGGCTTGAAACACGGCCACACACACACCAATCAGGTAGCCGCCCACCAAATTCGCGGTGAGAGTGCCCCAAGGAATCAAACCGCCAGGGTTGAGCCACAAGCCTAGCTGCCAACGTGCCAACGCACCTATGCAAGCACCCACGCATATAGCGAGGACCGACAGCATTATTTGTCTCCCGCTGCAATGTAGGGTGCGTCGCCCACGGTTAGGCCTGCGGTGGAGAGTTTGGCGGCTGTGGCAGGCTTGATGCCTTTGACCCGCGCCATAAGATCGATCCAACTCTTAAATGGTCCCACTTCTCGCGCTTTCAAAATACGCGCCGTGCTGCTAGGCCCTAAGCCTTTGATACCGTCTAGCTCCGCTTCGCTAGCACGATTGACATCAACTGCAAAGCTGGCACTGCCCCAAAGAACTGAGGCCAAAAGCCCCCATCGAACGAAAGACCGACAGAAACTTTGCAACATGGGAGGCCTTGATGGAAGGTTAATGGAAATGGTGGTGAGAGCCAGAGTCGTCTGTCAGGCGTCAGTAGGTCTTTGCCATCCACTGCACGTACTTGGCTACACCGGTTTGCACGTCTACAAAGGCGTGGTCGCAGCCGGTGGCGCGCAGGGCCGTTAAGTCGGCTTGGGTGTAGCACTGGTATTTGCCACGCAGCGCATCGGGAAAGGTGATGTACTCCACCAGGCCTTGCTCGGTAATGCTGTCCAGCGGTAATGCAGCTTCACCTTTCAGCGCGCGCATAGCGTTGACCACAGAGGAAGCCACATCATTGAAGGGCTGCGCCCGACCTGAGCCCAGATTGAATATGCCGGATTGCGATGGATGATCAAAGAACCACATGTTGACCGCCACCACATCGTCAATAAAGACAAAGTCACGCATCTGCCCACCTTGGGGGTAGCCCCCATATTCACCAAACAGTTTGACCTTGCCTTCGGCTTTGAACTGGTTGTACTGATGAAAAGCCACGCTGGCCATGCGTCCCTTGTGCTGTTCGCGCGGGCCGTACACGTTGAAATACCGGAATCCAACCACTTGGAGTGTTTTGCCAGCTTTGGTTCGCTGGAAGTCGTCCCCGCACTCTCGACGCATGCGCTGGTCGAATAGCAGCTTGGAGTAGCCATACACATTGAGCGGTGCTTCGAAAGCAGGGTTTTCGCGAAAGGTATCCGAGCCACCATACGTAGCGGCGCTGGAGGCATACAACAGGCGCGCGCCATGTTTTTGACAGGCTTGGAACAGGTTCCATGACAGCGTGTAATTGTTTGCCATCATGTATTTGCCGTCAGCTTCCATAGTGTCGCTGCAAGCACCTTCATGGAATACGGCTTCTATTTGGCCATAGTGGCCGGATGCAAAAGCGTCGTAAAAACAGTCAGCGTCCACATAGTCGGCAATTTTCAGGTCGGCCAGATTGCGAAACTTGTCGCCTTGTTTCATGTCATCCACAGCAATGATGTCGTCAATGCCACGGGCATTAAGCCCGGCAATGATGTTGCTGCCAATAAAGCCGGCTGCGCCAGTAACAACGATACGGGTCATTCAAACAACTCCTCATAAGATACAGTGGCAGTACCAAATTTACCCACAACCAAGCCACCTGCTCGGTTGGCCAGCGGTAACGCATTGCGCAAGCTTACGCCCGCGGCAGCTAGTGCTGCCATGGTGGCAATAACCGTGTCGCCCGCCCCAGTCACGTCAAACACCTCGCGTGCTTGGGCACTGACATGTAGTTCTCCATCGGCATCGAAGAGTGTCATACCTTCCTCGCTACGGGTTAGTAGTACGGCATCTAATTTCAACTGCGCGCGCAGGTTGTGGGCCTTGGTGCGCAGTTCATCGTCGCTGCTCCAGCTGCCCACGACTTGCTGTAATTCAGCACGGTTTGGTGTGATGACGCTGGCCCCTTGGTAGCGTGAGTAGTCACTGCCCTTAGGGTCAATCAATATGGGTATGCCGCACGCACGGGCTTGGGCCAGCATGTCGCTAACGTGGGCTAGACCGCCTTTGCCATAGTCAGAAAACAGCACCGCACCGTGCTCTGGCAGCAGTCGCGTGAAGGTGGCGGTCTGGGTAGCGAGAATTTCGCTTTTTGGCGTGTTTTCAAAGTCCAGACGCAATAGCTGCTGCTGGCGCCCAATGATGCGTAGTTTGACCGTGGTTTTAAGGTCTGCGTCACGCCCAAAGTGGGTGCTGATGCCGGTTTTCGCCACCAAGGCCTCTAGCTTGTGGCTTGCCTCGTCATCACCCACCACGGTGAGTAATGAGGCCTGGGCGCCCAGAGTGAGCACGTTATAAGCCACGTTTGCCGCACCACCGTTGCGCTCTTCTTCTCGCGTGATGCGCACCACTGGCACTGGGGCTTCTGGGCTGATGCGATCTACAGCGCCGTACCAATAGCGGTCTAACATTACGTCGCCCACTACGAGTACGCGGGCACGGGCCAATTCTTCTTTTGAAATTGTCATGGTGGTCATAGTTCTTCTACGCGGCGCGCGGGGTAGCTGTCCCACGCTTGGCAGCCAGGGCATTGCCAAAAATGTTGTTTAGCCTCAAAGCCGCAGGCCGCACAGCGGTAGCGGGTCAGCGGCTTCACAGCATGGTCTAGGGCGCGCTGCACTTGGGGGTGAAATTGTTCATGTTCCAATTTTTCGCCAGCAATCCACTTGGCTGCCGCTACCAACGAGGGTTCGTGTTCCAAATGGCGTGCGTACCAGTCGCGTGCGGTGGACGTCGACTCGCCCTGTGCAGCCTCTAGTGCAACGATGGCATCAAGTACGTCCAGCGATGCATTTTGGCTGTATGTATATTGCAAGCGTTGTAATGCTTGGGGAATTTTTTGTGCAACTACGGCGTACTGGGCGAGTAGGGGGGCGATCAACCCAACGGCTGCAGGCGCTGCACCTAGGGCTTCGATCAGCGTATCGTAGGCCAGTGCAGCCTGAGACTGGCTGAAGTGCAGGCTTGCCTTGTCCATGCGAGGGCGTGGTGCTTCGGGCGCAGTTTCTGTTGCTTGAATTAACAAGTCCAAAGCCTTATCGAGCTCTCCAGCAGAAGTCAGTGTTGCGGCTTGTTCGCACAGGTAGTGCGACAAGCGGCCTTTGAAGCTACCTTGGCCAGACGACTCCAGCTTTTCAGCGATGACTGCAGCGTGTGCCCAATCGCGCGAACGCTCGTAGTTGGCTAGCAATGCCAAGCGCGCCTGGGCTTCAAACCGTGTGCCTTCAAGCTTGAGCAAGGCATCTTCAGCGCGGTCCAGCAAGCCAGCTTTGAGGTAGTCCAGCGCCAGTGCGTGTTGTGCACGGTACCGGTCGTCCTGGCTCAAATCGCCGCGCGACAGCAGATGCTGATGCACACGCACTGCACGCTCATACTCGCCCCGGCGTCGGAATAAGTTGCCTAATGCAAAGTGCAACTCAGACGTGTCCGGGTCGTTTT
>JBJOLD010000090.1:0-4900 GCA_046045765.1 Pseudomonadota bacterium
TTTAAAACCAGCATGGCTTTTGAAGCGGCAACAGATTTGGTTTTCAAAGGTCTTGCGCAGCCTAGCGGCTACACCGAGCCGCTGTTACATGCTTGGCGGTTGAAAGTGAAGGCGGCGTAAAAGACGGCTTCTTGGGTAGTGGAAAAAAGTCTACCCAACTGCGGGGCACAATAGCTTCATGCCAATACGCCCCAACTTTATCGCCCCCGCCCGATTCACCGACCCCGCCGCAGCGCTAGCGCAAGTCATGCGCATTTATGACAGCAGCATTGCCCACCTGCGTGAAGCCATGGCCCGGTTTGTGGCCGGGGACGATTTGGACGGACATGTACGGGCGTGTTATCCGTTTGTGCGAGTGCACACCGACACGGTGTCGCGTAATGCGGCCCCCGAGTTAGCGCGACTGAGCTACGGCTTTGTGGCTGGCCCCGGCCGCTTTGAGACAACGCTCACGCGCCCAGACCTGTACTGTGATTACTATTTAGAGCAGTTCCGTCTATTGATAGAAAACCATCAAGTAGAGCTGGAAATCGGTACCGGCAGCCAGCCCATACCGGTACACTTTTCGTTTGGCGAGCATGACCACGTAGAAGGCAGCATGACGCCCGAACGCCGCATGTTGATGCGCGATGTATTTGACCTGCCAGACCTGGCCGCCATGGACGATGGCATTGCCAATGGCACCTACGAGCCTCGGCCAGGTGAGTCACAGCCGCTGTCGCTATTTACCGCACCGCGAGTGGACTATTCGCTGCATCGCCTGCGCCATTACACGGGAACTGGGCCCGAGCATTTTCAGAACTTTGTTCTGTTTACTAATTATCAGTTCTACATGGACGAGTTCATCGCATTGGGCCACCAAGCCATGGCCGATGCCAGTAGTGAGTACGTAGCGTTTGTAGAGCCTGGCAATGTGATCACCCGCCGCGCCGGGCTTCCCGCTGAGGCGGTAGACGCGCTAGGCAAAGCCCCACCGCGCCTACCTCAAATGCCAGGCTACCACTTGGTGCGCGCCGACCGCAGCGGCATCACTATGGTGAACATTGGCGTAGGTCCGGCCAATGCCAAGAACATCACCGACCACATTGCCGTGTTGCGCCCGCGCGCGTGGATCATGCTGGGCCACTGCGCAGGCCTGCGTAACAACCAGCAACTAGGCGACTACGTGCTCGCACATGGCTATGTGCGCGAAGACCATGTGCTGGACGAAGAACTGCCGCTGTGGGTACCGATACCTGCACTGGCAGAGATTCAGGTGGCTCTGGAGCAAGCCGTAGCCGATGTGACGCAAATCAGTGGCGCGGCGCTCAAAAGCATCATGCGCACAGGTACCGTGGCCAGCACCGACAACCGCAACTGGGAACTGCTGCCTAACAACCAACCCCAGCGCCGCTTTAGCCAAAGCCGCGCTGTGGCGCTGGACATGGAGAGCGCCACCATTGCCGCCAATGGTTTTCGCTTTCGCGTGCCCTACGGCACGCTGCTGTGCGTGAGCGATAAACCGCTGCACGGCGAAATTAAGCTGCCCGGCATGGCCAACCACTTTTACCGCGAGCGGGTAGACCAGCATTTGCGTATCGGCATGCGGGCGGTTGAACTACTGCGCGCCCAAGGTGTGGACCAATTACACAGCCGCAAACTGCGCAGCTTTGCCGAGGTGGCGTTTCAGTAAATAGTCCCTTTTTTGACCTTAGTGTTGCGCAGGTGTGACCGCCATATGCGCAACCTTGTCGTCCAGCAACACTTCTGGCGTATCGGCTTCCACTGCGGTGGGGTTGTTCAGGGCGGATTGCAGTCGCTCCATATCGAGCTCTCCAGTCCACTTGGCAACCACCAAGGTAGCCACGCCGTTGCCCACCAGATTGGTTAAAGCACGGGCTTCAGACATAAAGCGGTCAATACCCAAAATCAGCGCCAAGCCCGCCACGGGCACACCACCCACAGCAGACAGCGTAGCAGCCAGCACAATAAAACCACTGCCCGTGATGCCCGCAGCACCCTTGGAGGTGAGCAACAGCACAGCCAACAGCGTGATTTGCTGCATCAGCGTCATCGGGGTATCAGTGGCCTGGGCAATAAATACGGCGGCCATAGTCAGGTAGATCGAGGTGCCGTCCAAATTAAACGAATAGCCGGTGGGAATCACCAGGCCAACCACCGATTTGCGGGCACCCAGGTTTTCTAACTTTTCCATCATGCGCGGCAGCACCGATTCCGATGACGAGGTGCCCAACACAATCAGCAGCTCTTCCTTGATGTAGCGCACGAACTTGAAAATGCTGAAACCATGCAGTTTGCTGATGGTGCCCAGCACCACAAACACAAACAAAAGGCAGGTTAGGTAGAAAACACCCATGAGCTTGCCCAGCGAGAACAGCGAGCCCAAACCGTATTTACCAATGGTGAAAGCCATGGCACCAAAAGCACCAATGGGGGCTACTTTCATGATGATGCCGACGATGTCAAACAGCACATGGGACAGTTTTTCGATCAAGTCAAACACCATGGTTCCGCGCCCCCCAAACTTGTGCAGCGCAAAGCCAAACAGCACCGAAAACAACAGCACTTGCAAAATCTCGCCTTTCGCAAACGCATCCACCACTGAGGTCGGAATGACGTTGAGCAAAAAGTCAACCGTGCCCTGCATTTTTCCAGGGCCAGTGTAGGCCGCGATACCCTTTGTATCCAGCGTGTTGGGGTCCACATGCATGCCGCTTCCGGGCTCGAACACGTTGACAACAAACAGGCCAATCAGGAGCGCCAATGTGGAGACCACTTCAAAGTACAGAAGCGCCAGGCCACCGGTCTTGCCCACCTTTTTCATGTCTTCCATACCGGCAATGCCAATGACCACCGTGCAAAAAATGATGGGCGCAATGATCATCTTGATCAGCTTGATAAAAGCATCGCCCAAGGGCTTCATATCGGCGCCCGTTTGGGGGTAAAAATGCCCCAGAAATATGCCAATGGCTACGGCAAAGAGCACTTGCGCGTAGAGCGATTTGTAGATGGGCTTACGCCCGGCGGGTGAGGACATGGTTCAACCTTTATTCAATGTGCCTGCAACGATAGCGCCCGGAAACATCGCTGCCAACTGTGGCGTTCAACAGTCGGGTTAACCCTAGGTGCGCTTGGCTAGGGCGCTAAAACCGCCTCGATATCCCGTAACAACCCTGCACCCACACGCTGGCGAAACGCCCCATACACCGGCTGCACCGCAGCACGCAAGGCGGTGCGCTCACCGCTCGTTAGGGCGTGCACATGCACCGACGAAATGCGCCTAAGTTGCTCCAGCGCCTGGCTGTCCAGCCCGGCGGCCAAGTCATTCCCCTGCACCAAGGCTTCATTCATCGCCTGCCGAAGCAGCGCGGCATCCGGGACTGACAAGCTTTGCCAAAAGCGCTGGTTACTCACCACGGCATAGCCCAGGTAGCCATGGCGCGTAAGTGTCACATCGCTCTGGATGCGGCCCAGCCGTTGCGTGAGAAAGTTGGACAGCGTGTTCTCCGCCCCGCTGACAACCCCCGCCGCCAAACCACGGCGCATTTCGTCAAAAGGTAACACTACGGGCTGCGCACCCAGCGCACGCATTTGGGCGACCAACACCTGGGACGACTGCACACGAATCCTCTGGCCCGCAAAGTCACCCACCGTGCGCAAGGGCTTGCCCGCGCTGAACTGCTTGAAGCCGCTGTCCAGAAATCCCAGCCCGGTCATTTGCTGCAAATCCAGGCGCCGCAACAGGCGCTGCCCCACAGCCCCTTGCGTCACCGTCCGCACCTGCGCCAAGTTGTCAAAAAGGAAAGGTAGGTCGAAAACTTCCATTTCAGGAATCCCCGCGTTGCCAAACTTGGACAACGACGGCGCCAGCAGCTCCACTGCGCCCAGGCGCAGGGCCTCCATCTCGTCGTCGTCACCATACAGCTGTGAGTCGGGGTACACGTCAACCCGAATGCGGCCTTGGGAGCGTCGTTCCACCAGCTTCTTGAACTGCAATGCCATTTGCCCCTTGGGTGTATCGTCAGACACCACATGCGAAAACCGCACCACCAGCGGGCCACGCTGTACGCCCTGGGAATAGGCTGTCAGCACGGCACTGGCCAGCACCATGGAAAACAAAAGACGTTGTACGCGGGACAAAAAGTAAGCAGCCATGTCCGCTATGCTACTTTGACCATGGCCTCCCCACTGTCAATCAACCCGGAATTGCTAGAGCTTGACTTTGGCCAGACCTCGGCGCTGAACCGGCGCACCCAAATCTGGCTGGGGGTGCTGCTCGTCTTGGTAGTGGTGTCTACCGTGATGTTGGCGCTCTTTCTGCAAACCGAAGAGAACCGCGAAAAAAACCGCCAGCGCGCTGAAGACACCGAATGGCTGGAGCAAAGCCTGAGCTTTCATTTCCACCGCCTGGAGAGCGACCTCGCCACCATGGCACAAGCAGTGCGCCAACAAGGCCAAGCCGATGCCGAATTGCCACGGGCTGGCAGCCTCTGGCGCAGCGCGGGCGTAATCACCGCCCAAGGGTGGGTACCACCCAGCAAAGCAGCACAGCCTTTCAAAGTGAGCCCCGAAACCCAAGGCCTGTTTGATGTGATGCTGGACACAGCGCGTGCTCTGCAGCGTCCTTGGTACGCGGGGCCGTTACAGCACGCGGGGAGCGTGTCTAACCACCAGCTGTGGCTGGCGGTTCCGGCCTTTGAGCAAGGGCATTTTGCGGGTCACTATGTGGCCGTGGTGGACCTCGAAAAAGCCTTGGACGCAGCGCTTCCCGCCTGGTTCCTGCAAGACCACCACGTGCAATTGCAGGGTACGGACAACGCTGCCCAAGGCGTGGAAACATTTGACCCCCTGCACTACGTGGTGCCGGTGAATCTCAATGGGGCGGAGCTGAAACTGCAAG
>JBJOLD010000144.1:0-4468 GCA_046045765.1 Pseudomonadota bacterium
TCAGCAACTCGGCAAATGCAAATGCCATGGTCTTGCGGTCGCCATAAAAGCGGTCGGCCACGGTGTCCACAATGGTTAGCGGGCCGGGCAAGGTGAACTTGAGTTTTTTCTTGGTATGAGCTCGGGCCAGTTGGGCCTCAAAAGCGTGCACACGGCCTTTGAGGCGCAGCGCAGCGATGACTTGAGGCACCTGGGCGTCGTAGCGATTGTTGCGAATGCCCATAGTGACTTTGTTCTCAAAGTCGATGCCTTCCACCTGCTCCAGAAACCCGTGCACAAAGTGCTGGCGGCTTTGCTCGCCGTCGCCCACGATGTCCAAGCCTGCGTCTTCTTGCGCTTTGATCCAAAGCAGGGTGGCGTCGGCTTTGGCCTGGCGCAGCTCGTCACCGGCCAGCTTCCACTGCGGCCAGAGTTTTTCGGTCTCAGACAGCCACGAGGGTTTGGGCAGGCTACCTGCAATGACGGTTTCAAACATGGGTGTCTCCAAATAGGTGAGTTATTCAAGTTCTTGCAATTTACGCCACATCACTTTGCCCGCACCGCTTTTGGGGAGGGCATCAACAAACTGAATGCTGCGTGGCGCTTTGTACACGGCCATATTTTCGTGGCACCAGGCAATCAGGTCTTGCTCGGTGACATGCGCATGGCTGGCGCGGCGCACCACCACGGCCTTGACAGACTCGCCCCGGTAGGCATCTTTGGTAGAAATCACGCAGGCCTCTTGCACTGCGGGGTGGCGGAACATCAGCGCCTCCACCTCGGCGGGCCACACCTTAAAGCCCGACGCATTGATCATGCGTTTGAGCCGGTCAGTCAAAAAGAAGTAGCCGTCGGCATCCACATGGCCCAGGTCGCCAGAGCGGAAAAACCGTTTGCCGTCGATCTGCACAAACGCGGCTTCGGTGGCGTCAGGCCGCTTCCAATAGCCCTGAAACACCTGCGGGCCATGGATGAGGATTTCACCTTGCTCGCCCACAGCCAGCTCGGCCAAGGTGTCCGGGTCTACTACCCGCGCGTCCACCCCCATAAACGGGATGCCAAGGCACTGCTGCTTGGGTGCGTCGGGTGGGTTGCAGTGTGAGGGCGCAGCGGTCTCGGTCAGGCCGTAGCCTTCCACATAGCGGAGGCCATATTGTTCCAGCAGCCGCTGCGCCACGGCCTGCGGCATGGCAGCACCACCGCCGCCGATGTAAACCAAGCTACTGAGGTCGTAGTTGGCAAAGTGCGGGCTATTCATCAGGTCAATCACCATGGTGGGGATGTTGGTCCAATGGGTGACCTTGTGGCGGGCAATCAGCTGCCCTGCCAGATCGCGGTCCCAGCGCGGCATGATGACCATACAGGCCCCGGCCGCTATGTTGGTGTGCATCAAACTCACCATGCCAGTGATGTGGAACATGGGCACCACCATCAGGGTGACGTTTTCCATGGTGCCGTTGCCCCACAGGCCGCTGGCCAGTGCGTTGTGCATGATGCTGCTATGCGTGTGCATGCAGCCCTTGGGTAGGCCGGTGGTGCCGCTGGTGTAGGGCAGCACGGCCAAGTCTGCAGAGCCCACGTCTTGCGCGGGCGGTGCATTGGTGCAAGCAATGGCGGTTTCCCAGTAGTGCACTTGCCCCAACGCCAACACAGGTAAAGCGTGGCGGGTACACAGCCAGTCGTGCCAAGCGGCAGGCATGGTTTGTCCACCATCAGAAGCGGGGTCGAAGGTGTCGGCAAAGTGTGTCACTACCAGATGCGCCAAACGTTGCTCTTCGGGCAATGTGTCGTTGGCCTGGGCCAACTCTGCGGCCAGGTCAGAGGTGGTGATGGCAACCTTGGCATCGGGGTCCACGATGTAGTGCTTAAGCTCTTCAGCGCGGTTCATGGGGTTTACGGGCACCACCACGGCGTTGGCTCGCAATATGGCAAAGTGGGCAATCACCAACTGAGGGCAATTCTGCATACTCAGCACCACCCTATCGCCCTTTTGAACGCCTAGCGCGCACAGATAGGCCGCAAGCCGCTCTGCTTTTTGTAGCAGTTCGCGGTAGGTAAGGGATTGGCCGAAAAATACCAAGGCCGCTTTGTGCGGATAGCGCCGCGCGTTGACCGCCAGGTTGTCCCACAACGAAGTGTCAGGCACCGTCATGGCGTGCGGAAGACGTTTGGGCCAAAAGTCGTAGTGCTTGTTGTTCATGGCAACCCTGTATGCAGTGGAGCATGCACCTTAATGGAAGCAGCACGCCACCCACAGCGGTTGGTGTCTCACACGGGACTGAAATGCGTTGGCACGGCTCCTGCTTGTAAGAAAACTGGAAGCCGCAACCCCGTCGAATTACCTCATGAATTTTTTGCATGAGCTTCAAGAGTAAACCCTAGGGTGTACGCTTATGGGGCGGCGGTACAGTCAACAGCTTGGAATAACAAGCCCTGCGCTGATTCCTCAATTTGTGACTTTTATTTAACTGGAGCACTTGCAGATGAAATTAAATACCTTGAAGACTGTGGCCGTTTTGGTAGCCGCCATGGGCACTCTGGCAGCTGCCCCTGCGTTTGCAGGCAAGACACTGGATGCCATCAAATCCCGCGGCCAAGTGGTGTGCGGTGTGAACACCGGTTTGGCGGGCTTTAGCGCAGCCGATTCCAGCGGCAAGTGGGCTGGTTTGGATGTGGACGTGTGCCGCGCAGTTGCAGCAGCCGTGCTGAATGATGGCGAAAAAGTGAAGTACGTGCCTTTGAACGCTCAAGCCCGCTTTACTGCTTTGCAGTCTGGCGAAGTGGATGTGCTGTCGCGCAACACCACCTTCACCCTGACACGTGATGCATCGTTGGGTCTGAGCCAAACCGCCGTGACGTACTACGACGGCCAAGGCTTCATGGTGCCCGTGAAGAGCAAGATCAAGAGTGCCAAACAGCTTAAAGGCCAAACGGTGTGCGTGCAATCTGGCACCACCACTGAGAAAAACCTGACCGATTTCTCCAAAGCGTCTGGCCTAGGCATCAAGCCTGTGGTGTTTGAAAAACTCGAAGCTGCCGAAGGCGCGTACTTTGCTGGCCGTTGCGTGGCATACACCACCGATGCGTCTGGCTTGGCATCTACCCGTAACAAGGTTGCCAAAGACCCATCCGAGCACATGATCCTGCCCGACCTGATCTCTAAAGAGCCCCTAGGCCCCATGGTTCGCCGTGGCGATGACGAGTGGACAGCCATCGTGAAATGGGTGATTTATGGTCTATTGGAAGCAGAAGAAAACGGCGTGACATCTGCCAATGTAGACGACCTGAAAACCAACAGCAAAGACCCCATCGTAGGTCGTTTGTTGGGCTCTACTGAAGACACCGGCAAGCTGTTGGGCTTGGACAAAGAATGGCTGGCCCGTGCTGTTAAAACCACAGGCAACTACGGTGAAATGTTTGAGCGCAATGTGGGTCCTAAATCTGCACTGCAACTGCCACGCGGTTTGAACAACCTGTGGAACAAGGGTGGCATTCAGTACGCACCTCCTGTTCGTTAATGTCAGATAGCCGGAGCAAGTTGTTCCGGCCACTAAGGGGTGGGCGCAAGGAAATTGCCCTGCCCCTTTTAATTTGCGTTGCAATCGAATGAAAGAAGGGCTTGCATGTCTACCCCCTCCAATCCCCCTAAGAAGTCTTGGTCTTGGCGAAGTCAGGCGTTTCGCGGGCTGATGTACCAAGTAGTGACGGTCGTATTGATCGTCCTGACCGTGCTGTACTTGGCCAATAACACCAACACCAACATGAAGTTGCGCGGCATCCAAAGCGGCTTTGACTTTATGTTGGGCGGAGCCGGTTTTGACATTGGCGAGAGCCTGTTTGCCTTTGACTCCGCAGAACCTTACTGGAAAGCCTATTTAATTGGCTTTACCAACACCCTGCGCGTCGCGATTTTGGGCATCATCCTGACCACTATCTTGGGCACGCTGATTGGTGTGGGGCGCTTCTCTCGCAACGCCTTGGTGCGTGGGCTGTGCGTGGTGTACGTGGAGTTTTTTCGCAATATTCCGGTGCTATTGCAGTTGCTGATGTGGTATCTGATGTTCACTGAGATCTTGCCTGCATCCAGTGAGCCATGGGAAGTGGGGCCGTTCTTTTTAAGCAAAGGCGGCCTGAACTTTCCGATTCCCGAATGGGCCAATGGCCATATGTGGGCTGCTTGGGGCTTGGTGGCTGGCGTAGGCGCTGCGTTGTTTTACAGAAAGAAGACGCAGCTTGCGTTCGAGGCCACCGGCAAACTCAAAAGCATGTTTTGGGCACCCGTAGGCATTGCGTTGGCTGGCGCATTTATCGGCTGGCTGGTGGGTGGCGCACCTACTGCGATGAACGTACCCGTCAAAGGCGAATTCGCTATTGAAAACGGTGGCGCTTTGACGCCTGAGTTTTTGTCGGTGTTGCTCGGCCTCACTATCTACACCGCCGCGTTTGTGGCCGAAGTGGTGCGTGGTGGCATTCAATCGGTGTCTGCGGG
>JBJOLD010000022.1:0-7579 GCA_046045765.1 Pseudomonadota bacterium
CGTTGATGAGGTAGCCCTCAGAACCCATGATCTCCACCCCGTCGTAGCCCGCGCTTTGCGCCAAGGCGGCGGCGTTGGCATAGTCCTCAATGGTTTGGCGCACCTCTTCGGTGCTCAGCGCATGGGGGCGAAACGGGTTGATCGGGGCTTTCAGCGCACTGGGGGCCACCAGCTCGGGGTGGTAGGCGTAGCGGCCAAAGTGCAGGATCTGCATGCAAATCTTGCCTCCCGCAGCATGCACTGCTTCAGTTACCACTTTGTGCTTGTCGGCTTCTTTTTGGGTGGTCATGGCGGCGCCGCCGGGCATGGGGCGGGCGCGGTCATTGGGGGCAATGCCGCCGGTCACGATCAGGCCCACACCGCCTTTGGCGCGCTCGGCGTAGAACGCTGCCATGCGGGTGAAACCGTCTTTGGCTTCTTCCAGGCCCACGTGCATGGAGCCCATGAGCACCCGGTTTTTCAGGGTGGTAAAGCCCAGGTCCAGAGGGGTAAGCATGTGGGGGTAGTTCTGCGTGGCGGTGGTCATTTCAGCGGTCTCCTGTTGTTCGTATGGGGTTGGCAGTAGGCAAAAATGCATGTACGGCTATGCAACCAGTTGCAGTGTAGAAGTTTAGTCAAATTTATGCAACTAGTTGCATAGTTGGGCGGCTGCCCTTAGACTAGTCCGCATGTCGCTTGCCCATGCTGTGCTCACTTCGCTGATCGAAAAACCGTCGTCAGGATACGAGCTGGCGCGCCGGTTTGACAAGTCTATCGGTTACTTCTGGCATGCCACGCACCAGCAGATTTATCGGGAGCTGGCCCGCATGGAAGAAAAAGGCTGGATCATTTCCGACACCGCCCCCGACGCCGGTGCCACGCGCAAGCGCGAGTACATGGTGTTGCCAGATGGCCGCGCCGAGCTGGTGCGCTGGACGCAGGAACCCGCAGCCCCCATCGACCTGCGCGACGAACTCACCGTGAAGCTGCGGGCCGATGCTGCGCTGGACGAGGTGGATTTAAGCGGCGAGCTGCGCACCCGCATCACCCAGCACACCGAGAAGTTGGCGCACTACCGCGCCATCGAAGCGCGGGACTTTGCGCGGGGTGACGCGATGCCACGCGCTACCAGATTGCAGTACTTGATTCTGAAAAAAGGAATCCTGTACGAGGAGGGTAGCATCGCCTGGGCGCGGGATGCGCTGGGGGTGCTCAATCGTTGAGCACCAGGCCGAGCTCGGCGAGTTTTTTGGCATAACTGTCTCGCCGCTTTGCGGCTTTGGCTGCCGTATCTATCGCCGTCTGAATCGCTTTCGGGCCTTTTTTCTCCACCAGTTTGATCAGCCCGTATTTGTGCGCGGCTTCGGCTTCGGCGCGCCGGTACGTAGATATCAGTTCAGCGTGGGCAATGGGGTGGTTCACAGGGGCATCAATGTTGAAGTAGGGTCGTTATTTTCCATTCAAAGCACGCGCGCTCATTTAATCCGACACTACTTATTGATTTTGCTAACGCAGGCGCAGCGGGTCGGTTCGGCGCTCCACAAACGCTAGCTTGTCGGGTAACACGACGGTTGCTTGTGGGTCTGTCCAGCCAAAGAAAGCACACATCTCAGTCCGTTGTTTTTGCGCATCGGCGTAGCCCAGCGCCATCAACTCGCTGGTGTAACCCGACTCAAACAACAAGTAACTGGCCAGCGCGGCACCTTTTACATCGGCTTTGGCAGACGATACGCCCACCGCAGCCAGCATAGTGCGCACCGCGTGGGGCAATTCGTCAATGTGACGCGCTGCCACCGCGTCCAGCCGTTGGCTGGGGGCGATAACTAATAGTTCTATGGGCCTTAACGCGCTGTCTTTGCGCAAGTTTTCGGGTACCAGTTTGATGGTTTGGTTGATACGTCGGACCCGCTCAACATCCACTGCCAGCGAGTCCAAAAAAATGTTGGACAACGCGTGCCCTGCAATTTGCGCAATGCTTGGGTAAGTGCTGGTGGTGTGCAGGTGAGTTTCATTTTTAGGTTCGTGCATGCGTCCAGCCCCCACCACCAGTATCTTTTCTGCACCTAGGTGAATTGCGGGCGCGATAGGAGCGGACTGGCGCATGGAGCCATCGCCAAAATATTCGGAATGCCCATTGACGTGCAACTCAGTAGCCGGAAACACAAATGGTATAGCGCTCGACGCCAGCAAATGCGCATGGGTAATTTTGTCTCGTACCGCAAGCCTTTGGGTGCGCACCCAAGGCATCAGTCGTTTGTCGCCGTCAAAAAAAGTAATGTGATCGCCAGTGCTGTAGCTCGATGCGGTAACTGACAGCGCCTGCAAGTGCCCGCGGCGTATCAGCAGTGGCAATCTTTCAAGTGGCACCAGACGTTTGAGTAACTCACCTAATGGTGAGTTATCCAGGAGCGACTTCGGCTTGATACGGCGAAACTTGGCTACGAGCCAGCCTACTGACAGCAAAGTCATCCAGGTGGCTCCAGAGCGCAGCATGCTCAGGTGGTCGGCGCGGTACACGTCGTAGGCATGAAATTCGCGCCACGTTCTGGCAATTAGGCGCACAGTGGTGTCGAAGTCATCAGCTCCGCAGGCCAAGGCGGCCGCGTTGATGGCACCAGCGGATGTGCCTGAAATGATGGGAAATGGGTTGGGTTGGTCTCGTGCGCCGCAGGCAAGACGAAGGTCTGCAATGGCCTCCAGCACGCCCACCTGGTAGGCAGCGCGCGCGCCGCCACCGGTAAGCAACAGACCTATAGGGGACTTTGGTAAGGCAATACGCATACTGCAGATTATGAAACCCAAAGTAGTACCCCATGGCGATGGAAATACGGGGTAAACCCGCAAGAATTTCGGGCACGCCGGTATTCGATAGACTCAACCCAACAGGAGTTTTTAATGGCATTGACTGAACAAGTAATCATGGCCGCCTTGCAGGGCGTGATCGATCCCAACACGGGCAAAGATTTTGTAACTACCAAATCCATCCGCAACTTTTCTTTAACGGCTGGTGATGTGGCTTTTGATGTTGAGCTGGGTTACCCCGCAAAAAGCCAAATCCCCGCGTTTCGCAACCACTTGATTGCGGCTGCGAAGAGCGTCGAAGGTGTCGGCAATGTGTCCGTGAATGTGCACACCAAAGTGCTGGCCCATGCTGTGCAGCGCGGTGTGCAGTTGTTGCCGGGCGTTAAAAACATAGTGGCCGTGGCCTCTGGCAAAGGTGGCGTGGGCAAGAGCACCACGGCGGTCAATTTGGCGCTGGCTCTGGCGGCAGAAGGCGCGAATGTGGGTATTTTGGATGCCGATATTTACGGGCCCAGCGTGCCCATGATGATGGGAATCGAAGGCCGTCCCGACAGCGAGGATGGCAAGACCATGGAGCCTTTGGAAAATTACGGCGTGCAGGTGATGTCGATTGGTTTTTTAGTGGCACAAGATGAGGCCATGATTTGGCGCGGCCCCATGGCCACTCAGGCGTTGGAACAACTGCTGCGCCAAACCAATTGGAAAGACTTGGATTACTTGATCGTAGATATGCCGCCCGGCACGGGCGATATTCAATTGACCCTGAGCCAGCGCGTGCCCATGACGGGTGCGGTAGTGGTTACCACGCCCCAAGACATTGCATTGCTGGATGCGAAGAAGGGCATCAAAATGTTTGAAAAAGTGGGCGTACCTATTTTGGGTATTGTGGAAAACATGGCAGTACACGTGTGCAGCAACTGCGGCCACATAGAGCATATTTTTGGCGCCGATGGTGGTAAAAACATGGCCTCTGACTACGGTATGGACTACCTGGGTGCGCTGCCACTGAATATACAAATTCGCCTGCAGGCCGACAGCGGCAAGCCCACCGTAATTGCTGATCCGGACAGCGACGTGGCTGCTTTGTACAAAGCGGTCGCCCGCAAGGTGGCAGTATCGATTGCTGCCAAGAACAAAGACTTTTCGTCTAAGTTCCCCAGCATCACTATCAGCAAGAGCACTTAAGCTGGGTGGAGTGCGGTGAATCTTTTATCGTCACTGCGCTATTTGGTTGCGCTTAACGAGCACAAGCACTTTGGCCGTGCGGCGCTGGCCTGTCACATTACGCAGCCAGCGTTATCCAATGCTATCCGCGCCCTGGAGGCCGAGTTCAATGTAGTCATCGTCAAGCGCGACCGCACCTATGCCGGCCTCACGCTAGAAGGTGAGCGCGTGCTCGCTTCAGCGCAGATGATGATGCATGAGCATGCCAACTTGCAGCAAGACCTTAAAAGCGAAACCCATGTGCCACGTGGCTCGCTGCGCATCGCGGCAGTGCCCACTGCTGTGCCCATTGCCGCGCGCTTTGCAGCGATGCTGAATGCCCGGCATGCGGGCATTCAGCCTATTGTGTTGTCGCTGAGTTCCTCGGCCTTAGAGCAAGGACTGGAGGATTTATCGATTGACATGGCGTTGGGCTACAGCGAGCGCATGCGTGTCAAAGACCGCCGCTTACAGGCTTGGCCTCAGTACACCGAGCACTACTTTTTGCTACGTAAAGCGCACAAGCGCCACAAAGACGGCTTGCACATCGGTGAGCCAATGCATTGGAAGGACGCCGCGGAACTCCCGCTGTGCTTGCTGACACCAGAAATGCACAACCGCACTATTGTGGACGCTGCGTTTCGCGTTGCAGGAGTGACGGTGCAGCCCGCCATGGAAACCAATTCCATCATGACCATGATGCTGAGCGTCGTGGACGGCAATGTGTGTAGCGTATTACCGGGTTCTTTGGTTGACACATTGCGGGGATACCGTGAGTTAACTGCCTTGCCTTTGATGGCGCCGTCCGTGCGCACTCCGATTGCTTTTATCTCCCACGCCCAGGCACGCCCTTCGCGTGCCCTTGAGGCAGGCTTGTCTTTGGCGCAAGACGGCGCGTGGCTGCGGCATGCCGCAGCGCACAGCGGATTGCTGGCAGTTTGAATTCTTCGTAAACATCGTTTTTTGCTGCATTGCCGCATTTATTTTTTGAATCAACCAATGTATTGATTCAATTGGACTGCGCATTCGCACGCGCAGATACTCTGCAGACGTATAGAGAGTACGTGTCAAACAATAACCATTGAATTGGAGACAATTATGTCAACTGCATCACCAGGACTGCTGGCCAAAGAACGCATTATTGCGGGTCCGGGCTTTAACCGATGGCTGGTACCGCCAGCGGCTTTAGCCATTCATCTTTGCATCGGTATGGCCTATGGCTTCTCGGTGTTTTGGCTGCCTCTATCTAAGGCTTTGGGTATTAAAGAAGCCATCAAATGTGGCCCCGATGTGGGCTTTTGGGCGCAGCTTTTCACCACCACCTGCGACTGGCAAATCTCCACCCTCGGTTGGATGTACACCCTGTTCTTTGTGCTGCTTGGTTCTAGCGCTGCCACTTGGGGCGGCTGGCTCGAGCGCGCTGGCCCACGTAAAGCAGGCGTGGTGTCCGCCCTGTGCTGGTGTGGCGGCATGCTGATCTCGGCCATGGGCGTTTATCTGCACCAATTCTGGATGATGATTCTTGGCTCCGGCGTGATCGGCGGTATCGGTTTGGGGCTGGGCTACATCTCGCCAGTGTCTACGCTGATCAAGTGGTTCCCTGATCGTCGCGGTATGGCCACCGGCATGGCCATCATGGGCTTTGGTGGCGGTGCCATGATTGGCTCGCCACTCGCCGCTGATCTGATGAAGTCGTTCGCAACACCTACCGATGTGGGCGTAATGCAAACCTTCGTGGTGATGGCACTGATCTATTTTGTGTTCATGATGGCGGGCGCCTTTGGCTACCGCGTGCCCGAAACCGGTTGGAAGCCCGCAGGCTGGACACCACCCCCAGCACAAGCCAACAACGCCATGATCACGCAAAAGCACGTGCATGTAAAAAAGGTCTGGGGTATTCCCCAGTTCTGGTTGATTTGGATGGTGCTGTGCATGAACGTGAGCGCGGGTATTGGCGTGATCGGAATGGCCTCTCCCATGTTGCAAGAAGTATTTGGCGGTGCGCTCATTGGCATTCCTGCCAAGTTCGGTGAGTTGGATAAAGATCAGCTCAAGGCTATTGCAACAGTGGCCGCTGGCTTTACAGCGTTGCTGAGCTTGTTCAACATCGGCGGCCGTTTCTTCTGGGCCAGCTTGTCTGACAAGATGGGCCGCAAGATTACGTACATCGTATTCTTTGTACTGGGCGGCTTGATGTACTTTAGCGTTCCCGGCAGTGCAGCAGCGGGCAGCATTGTGTTGTTTGTAGGTGCCTTCTGCGTAATTTTGAGTATGTACGGCGGCGGCTTTGCAACTGTGCCGGCTTACTTGGCAGACATATTCGGCACGCAGATGGTAGGTGCTATCCATGGCCGTTTGTTGACCGCGTGGGCTACAGCGGGTGTATTGGGCCCTGTGGTGGTGAACTACATGCGCGAATACCAGCTTGGCTTGGGCATTCCACGTGAGCAGGTTTACAACCAAACCATGTACATCTTGGTGGGCATGTTGTTAGTGGGCCTGGTGTGTAACCTGCTGGTGCGTCCTTTGGACAACAAGTGGTTTATGACCGATGCAGAACTCGCTGATGAGAAAAAACTGGCACATGAGCGTGCAACCGCCTCTGAAGTGGGTGTTAGCAGTGGCGCGGCCGACAGCATTCCTACCGCGGTAGTGGTTTTTGCTTGGCTGGCTGTGGGCATTCCTTTGGCGTGGGGCGTGTACCGCACCTTGCTCAGCGTGGCGAAATTCTTCGCTTGACGACCTTAAACCTTACTTTCTAACTTTTGCTTCGACAAGTGACTATGCAAACACCTGAAATCCAGACCGTAGCTTTGGCCTCCGTAGACGATATGCGCGAGCGCATTCGTCGCAAAAGCAAGCTCAAAGGGCGCCAGGCGGATGACGTGTCACTGGAAGAAGTGCGCGCCCTGGTGGGGCCTTCTCCCGAAGGCGGCCACCGGCGCGATTTGTTGATAGAGCACCTGCACAAGCTCAACGATGCTTACCGTTGCCTGCACGACCGTCATCTGGTGGCCCTGGCCAAGGAGATGAATATCCCCATGGCCGAAGTGTTTGAAGTTGCCACGTTCTACCACCACTTTGAGGTGGTGCGTGGCGATGACAAAGCTCCTGGGCTCACGGTGCGTGTGTGCGATGGTTTGAGTTGCGAGCTGGCAGGTGCCCAAGATTTGTTGGCACGCTTGCCCCAGTTGTTGGGTAACCAAGACGTGCGTGTGATTCCCGCGCCCTGTGTGGGCCGCTGTGAACAAGCGCCGGTGGCCGTGGTGCACCAAAACCCGGTGCCGCTGGCGACTGTGGAATCTGTTATATCAGTGGTTAATTCGGCTGCAGCCCGCCACCCACATGCGCAAGCAGCTACTGTTTTTGTAGCATCCGAGCTGGCGGAACGCAGTGTGTCGCCTTACCCGCATGCGGTGGAAGTGGCCCCTGGCTACACGGGCTATGACACCTACCTTGCCCACGGCGGGTATGCATTGGCTTCTGCCTTGGCCGCTGGCACGCAAGACGCGGAAAGCGCTATCAAAGCCATGGAAGACTCGGGCCTGCGTGGCCTGGGTGGTGCCGGATTTCCGGCAGGCCGCAAATGGCGCAT
>JBJOLD010000248.1:0-7767 GCA_046045765.1 Pseudomonadota bacterium
GGTGGCCAGGGCAAGACCTCCAGTGTGTATGTGCGCGGGACTGAAAACCGCCATGTTCTCTTGTTGGTGGACGGCGTGCGCTACGGTTCTTCCACGTCGGGCACTCCCAATTTCGACTCGATTCCGCTCGAAATGATTGAGCGCATCGAGGTGCTCAAAGGCCCGGCCTCAGCGCTTTACGGTAGCGACGCTGTGGGCGGCGTGGTACAAATATTCACACGTCGGGGTAGCGCCGGCCTTCATCCCTATGCCAGCGTGACAGTGGGGGAGGGTGACCGCAGCGAGCTGTCGACGGGCTTTACCGGTGGCACTGACCGACTCACCTATGCCTTGGGCCTGCAGACGCTGGATGAGAAGGGCTTTTCTGCGACCAATCCTCGCATTGGGTCGACGGCCACCAGTGGCTACAACGCAGACCGGGACGGGTTTGCCCAAAACTCTGTGAATGCCTCGTTGGATTGGCGGCTCACCGACCAATGGAAGGCAGATGCAAAGATGCTGCAGTCGGACGGTGTTAATCACTATGACGGCGGGACCAATCCCTTCGATGTGCGCTCAGAGTCCACCACCTCCATGGCCCTATTGGGTGTGCAGGGCCCTGCGCTTGCGGGCTGGAAAACCCGGTTTGAAGTTGCCAATAGCACAGACAAATCGACCAGCCTGACCAGCACCGCCACCAGCAAATTCAACACCGAGCAGTCCCAACTTAGTTGGCAAAACCACATAGACACACCGGTAGGCTTGCTGTTCGCAGGCATTGATTCGTTGGAAGAAAAGGTCAGTGGCACGCAGACCTACACCGTGAATAGCCGCGCCACCGATTCTGTGTTCTTGGGAATTAGTGGTCAGCAGGGAGCGCATAGCTGGCAGGCCAACACACGACAAGACAAAAACTCCCAGTTCGGCACGGCCAATACCGGATTGTTGTCATACGGCTACCGTGTTACGCCAGATTTGCGTCTGCATGGCTCGTACGGCACCAGCTTTAAGGTTCCAAGTTTCAACAAGCTGTATTGGTTGGACCTGGTAAAGCCATCGAACAATGGCAATCCCACCACTCAACCCGAAACTGGTGAGAACGCGGAAGTCGGTGCATCCCTCGCATTGGGTACGCAACTTTTGAGCTTGACGCATTATCAAAATCTTATAAAGGGGTTCATCACCACACTGCCTGTGGTGGGCAACATCCCGTATGTGCGGATCGAGGGATGGACGCTGGCGCTCGACGGGCAAGCGGGCGCCTGGGAGTACAGAACCACGCTGGATGTTTTGGACGCACGCAATCAAGCCAACGGTACAAAACTGGTACGTCGCTCAGACCAGCAAATCACCGCGTCTGTGGACTATCCCGCTGGCGATTGGAAACTGGGTGCCAGTTGGCTGGCAGCGTCTGAAGCTTTCGAGAACACAGCCAATACCCAAACTCTGGGCGGCTATGGCACGGTGGATGTGTATGCCAAAAAAACCATGGGCAAAGACTGGTCGCTGGAAGGCCGCGTGGTGAACTTGGGCGACAAGTTTTACCAAACTGCTTTGGGGTACAACCAGCCTGGTCGTGGTGCCTTTGTGACACTGCGTTTTCAGCCCAAGTAAGGATTCCGTTGACTACCGCCACCTGCCCCGCATTGCTAATTGCCGCCCCCGCCTCTGGGCAGGGCAAAACGACTATCACGTCAGCCCTGGCTCGGCTGTACACGCGCCGGGGTTTGAAGGTGCGGGTGTTCAAGTGCGGCCCTGATTTTTTGGATCCGTATTGGCACACGCTGGCGAGCGGCGCGCCGGTGCACCAGCTGGACCTGTGGATGACGGGTGAGGCCGATTGCCGTGCGCGCTTGTATGCTGCGGCGCTTGAGGCGGACTTGATTTTGGTGGAAGGCGTGATGGGGCTGTTTGATGGCGAGCCCAGCGCCGCCGATCTGGCCCAGCGCTTTGGTTTGCATGTGCTGGCCGTGGTGGATGCCTCAAGCATGGCGGGCACGTTTGGTGCGCTGGCGTTTGGCTTGCAGCATTACCGGGATGCCATGCCGTGGGCTGGAGTGCTGGCCAACCGTGTGGCCAGTGTGCGCCATGCCGAGATGTTGCAGGGCAGTGTGCGCAACCCCGAGCATTGGATGGGGGCGGTGATGCGCAATGCCGCCATGACCTTGCCTGAGCGGCATTTGGGGTTGACGGTGGCCAGTGAGGTGGTGGATGCGGTTGAACGGCTGGATGCTGCGGCTGATGCGCTGGCTCAAACTCCGCTGGGGCGAATGACGCGCGACGACTTGCAGCGTTGGAAGGTGGAGTTTGTTGCGCCGGAAGTTGCCGTGTCTAGGGTCCCCTCATTCGCCGCACAAGAAGGTTGGGCGGTAGAGCGTTCTGCGGAGGTAAAGGAGGAGCCCGCAAAGCGGGCGGGGGACACGGAGCAGAGCGTTCTGCCGCCCAGCCTTCCACCCTTGCAAGGCCATACGATTGCTGTCGCTCGTGACGCTGCGTTTTGCTTTATTTACGCGGCTAATCTGGACTGCCTTCGTTCCTTGGGTGCTGAGTTGGTGTTCTTTTCGCCATTGGCTGATGCTGCTTTGCCAGCGTGCGACGCGCTGTGGATTCCTGGTGGCTACCCCGAGCTGCATGCGCAGACCATTGCCAACAACACTTCGTTGCGTGACAGCTTGGCCGCGCGCATTGCTGCTGGCAAACCGGTGTGGGCCGAGTGCGGCGGCATGATGGCGCTGTTTGACACCTTGGTTACGGTGGACGGCGCGCGCCATGCGCAGTGGGGTTTATTGCCTGGCGAGGTGACCATGCACAAGCGTCTGGCAGGCCTTGGGCCGCAGCAACTGGCGCTGCCAAGCGGCACCCTGCGGGGCCATACGTTTCATTACTCCACGACCAGCACCACGTTGCCGTTTGCCGCGCGAACTTCGCGGCCCGATACCGTGCCTACGCCGGATGCGGGCGAGGCTGTGTGGCAGCTGGGTTCGGTGCGGGCCAGTTACTTTCATGCGTGGTTTGCGTCTTGCCCTGAGGCGGTGGTAGAGCTGTTCACGGTGCCCGCTATGGCGACTGCATTGGCCTGACTATGTCCATGTCCATGCCTATTTCCGTTGCTACCCCTATCCGTACTCCTTTGCCTGAGTCCACGGACGTGCTGAATTTCAACCTCGGCCCGCAGCGCATTGTTTGCCTGACCGAAGAGACCACCGAGTGGCTCTACTTGCTAGGGCAGGAGCACCGCATTGTGGGCATTTCAGGCTACACCGTGCGCCCGCGCCGTGCCCGGGAAGATAAGCCCAAAGTCAGTGCATTTTTGAGTGCCAAGATCGACAAAATTCTGGAACTGCAACCCGACTGCGTGCTGGGTTTTTCGGACCTGCAGGCCGACATTGCTGCCGAACTGGTGCGCCGTGGCGTGCAAGTCACCATCTATAACCAGCGCAGCGTGGCGGAGATTTTTTCCATGCTGTTTCAGGTTGCGGCGATGGTGGGGCAGGTCGAGCAAGGCTTGCAGCGCATTGCCGCCATGCAAGAACATTTGCGGGCCATGCAGGCCGTGGTGGCAGCCAAGGTGGCAGCAGGAGCGCGCCGCCCCAAGGTGTTTTTTGAAGAATGGGATACGCCGCACATCAGCGCCATCCGCTGGGTGTCGGAGTTGATGGGAATTGCTGGGGGCGACGATTGCTTCCCGGAACTGGCCGTGCAATCGCTGGGCAAAAACCGCATCATTGCGGACGGTGCGAGCATTGTGGTGCGCAACCCCGACATCATTCTGGGCTCGTGGTGCGGTAAGAAATTTCGCCCCGAAAACGTGGCCGCACGCGAAGGTTGGGGCGTTGTGAACGCCGTGCGCAACCAGCAACTGTTCGAGATCAAGTCGCCCGAGATACTGCAGCCCGGTCCCGCGGCGCTGACCGATGGGGTGAACAAGATGCACCAGATTATTTTGCGCTGGATGGACAACGACCAGGCACGTCGCGCAGCACCATTGTCTGACGCAGCGAAAGCCAAGCCATGAGCTCAACGCCCCGCGCTAATCCTGCCAGTAATGCATCTGGCATCGCAGCAACAATCTCCCAAAGCGAGCTGATTTTGGGTGGCCAGAAAAGCGGCAAGTCGCGCCGCGCCGAGCTGCTGGCGCGCCAGTGGCTGGACCAAAGCCCGGCGCACAAAGCCGTGCTGATTGCCACCGCGCAGCCCTGGGACGAAGAAATGCGCCAGCGCATCGCCCGCCACCAAGCCGACCGCGCCCAGCGCGTGCCCGGCATGACCACGGTGGAGGAACCGCTGGCCTTGGCCCAGGCCATCACCCAGCACAGCCGCGCGGACACGCTGGTGGTGGTGGACTGCCTCACGCTGTGGCTTACCAACTTGCTGATGCCTGCCCAGTCGCACGCAGTAGCACCTGATTTATTGCCAAATAGACCCGTAGCCCTCGTGCAGCATGCGCAAGCAGCTACGCTTTTGATAGCAGTTAAAAACGCCGCCGGCCCCGTAGTGATCGTAGGAAATGAGATTGGCCTGGGCGTGATTCCCATGGGCCGCGAAGTGCGCGCCTTTGTCGACGCGCTGGGCCGCCTAAACCAGGATGTGGCTCAAGTCTGTACCCGCGTAACACTGATGGCGGCGGGCCTGCCGCTCACACTGAAAGATGCAACGTGAACAAAACGCGCAGCAAACTCGATAGCAAGTTACAGCACCCGCTACGAGGCTGGGGGTGCGGGTGTTTTGCGAAGGTAAAGGAGGAGCCCGCAAAGCGGGCGGGGGACACGAAGCAAAGCGCCTGCGCACCCAGCCTTGTAGCAGCGCTCGCCATAACGCTTGCCGCTTCGGGTGCAGCGCACGCGTTGCAAGTTACTGACGACCGTGGCGTCACCGTCACCTTTGCCAAGTCCCCCCAGCGCATCGTCAGCTTGCTGCCATCACTGGCTGAAACCGTGTGCGAGCTGGGCCAGTGCAACCGCTTGGTAGGTGTAGACCGCTATTCCAACTATCCCGCCAGCTTGCAAAAGCTGCCCCAACTGGGCGGCGGGCTGGACCCGAATATTGAATCCATCGTCGCGCTCAAGCCCGATGTAGTTCTTATGGCCAAGTCGTCCCGCGCGGGCGAGCGGCTGGAGGCGCTGGGCATCAAGGTGTTTGCGCTGGAACCCAAGACCCATGCCGACGTGCAGAGGGTGATGATGAAGCTGGGTCAGTTGCTCGAAGTGAACGACGCCCAACGCATCTGGCGCGCTATAGACGCCGGTGTGTCGGCAGCCGCCCAGTCGCTACCCGCCAGTGCCAAGGGCGTGCGGGTGTACTTTGAGGTGAACCAGGGCCCGTATGCCGCGGGCGAGCTGTCGTTCATTGGCGAAACGCTCACGCGCTTGGGGGTGAAGAACATCGTGCCCGCCAAGTTGGGTCCTTTTCCCAAGCTCAACCCCGAATACATCGTGCGCGCCAATCCTGACCTGATCATGATCGGCCAGCGCAGCGCTGATGGCCTGTTTGCCCGCCCGGGCTGGCAGAGTATTCGGGCCCTGCGCGAGCAGCGCGTGTGCATCTTCCCTACCGAAGACGCCAACGTGCTGGTGCGCCCCGGCCCGCGCATGGCCGAGGCCGCGCGCCTGATGGCGAAGTGCATTGAATCCAAAGCGCCTGCAACTGCTGGATTTAGGGCCGGAGGCACCAAGCCGTGATGCAAGCCCGCGTGTGGTGGTTGGTGTGGGCAGGCGTGCTGACTGCGGTGCTGTTGGCTGCGTTGGGCATTTGCGTGGGCAGTGCGGGGTTTGAGAACCTGCTGACGCCTTTGCTCAACCCCACCAGTGACCCTGAACAAACCGCCATGGCGCAGCAAATCGTGTGGGAAATCCGCTTGCCGCGCACCCTGGGTGCCTGGGCTGCCGGGGCCTTGCTGGGCTTGGCGGGCGCGGTGGCGCAGGGGCTGTTTCGCAATCCATTGGCCGACCCGTATTTGCTGGGCAGCGCCTCGGGTGCGTCGCTGGGTGTGGCGCTGGCGCTGGCCGCTTTGGGCGGTGGTGCAGGCATGTTGGGTGGTTCGGCGGGCAACATGATGAACAGTGGCGTGGCGGTGAGCGTGTTCTCCAGCAGCGTGTGGGTGCGTTTGGGGCTTACCGGTGCGGCGTTTTTTGGCGCGGTGTTAGCGGTGATGCTCACGCTGCTGCTGTCACGCGGCGTGGGGCACACCTTGCGCTTGCTGCTGGCTGGCGTGGTGGTGGGCGTGGTGCTTGGCGCGATGACGCATTTGGTGCTGCTGTTTTCGCCCGATTCGCTGCAGGCCATGCAGGCGTTTATGTTGGGCTTTACCGCGTTTGTGGGGTGGACTTCGTGTGTGCTGATGGGCAGCGTGTGGGTGGTGTGCGTGCTGGGCGCGTGGCTGCTGGCCCGCGTGCTGGACGGCCTGAGTCTGGGCGACGCCACCGCCCTGAGCCTGGGCTTGCCAGTGGCGCCCATGCGCGCTGCGCTGGTGGTGGTGCTGGCGCTGGCCACCGGCACGGCGGTAGCGCAAACCGGGCTAATTGCGTTTGTGGGCCTGGCAGCGCCGCACCTGGTGCGATCCATGGTTAAAACCACGCACGGCCATTTGATGCTGCTGGCCAGTCTGGTGGGTGGCGTGCTGCTGATGGCCGCCGACATCATGGCGCGCGGCCTGATTGCGCCGCAAGAGCTGCCAGTGGGTGTGCTCACCGCGGTGCTGGGTGGTGGCTACTTGCTGTGGCTGATGCACCGCGGGCCGGGCAGAGTGGGGGCAAGCGCATGACGCACACCACGAAAATTGCTACAAAAAGCATAGCTATCTACGCATGCTCCATAAGGGCTAGCGTGGGAAATGGTGCTACAAAAACCCAGGTGCTGCACGACGTGTCGCTGAACATTGCCGCAGGCCAGTGGACCAGCATTGTGGGCCCCAACGGCGCGGGCAAGTCCACCTTGCTCAAGTGTTTGGTGGGCGTGTTGCCGCACAGTGGCACCGTGACCTTGCTGGGCCACGACCTGCGCAAATTGCCCAGCCGCGACCGGGCCCGTCAGCTAGCCTGGCTGGGCCAAAACGAAACCTCTGCCGACGACCTGACCGTGTGGGACGTGGCCATGCTGGGCCGCCTGCCACACCAGGCCTGGCTGGCACCCCCCAGCCCCGCCGACCACGCCGCCGTGGAAAACGCCTTGCGCGCCACCCAAGCCTGGGAGTGGCGTGGCCGTGCACTGGGTCAACTGTCTGGTGGCGAGCGCCAGCGCGTGCTGCTGGCCCGCGCGCTGGCCGTGCAGGCCCAAGTGCTTCTGATGGACGAACCCTTGGCCAACTTGGACCCTCCGCACCAAGCCGACTGGCTGGCCGTGGTGCAGGCACTCACCGCGCAGGGCACCACGGTGGTGAGCGTGCTGCACGAAATCAGTATGGCGCTGCATGCCGATACGGTGGTGGTGATGGCGCAGGGGCGCATTACTCACCACGGGGCGAGTGCTGACGTGGCAACCCATCAGGCGCTGGTGGATGTGTTTGACCGGCGCATTGGTATTCATTCGGTTGAGGGGCAATGGGTTGCGTTGCCTCGGGGGGCTTCTGTTTGATGCGCTGCTTCAGTCAAACTTCCTGGACTACCTTCACTTCCTTGGCGGGCGCGTGTCGGCATGGCACTCGGTTACGCGGCTGTCCCCCGCGACGGCCTAGGGCCGTCAGCTCCTCCTTTATGCCGCGTAACCGAGCGCCATACCAACCCGCTTTTGCTGGTGGTGTAGTCGGAAAATCACGGTGTTGTGCGGCTGAAGCTGCTGCGAAGGCACTTGCAC
>JBJOLD010000297.1:0-3774 GCA_046045765.1 Pseudomonadota bacterium
GAGTCGCTGTGGCAAACCGTGGCGCCCGTCGCAGGGCGTTACCCCGCGAACTCAGATACGCCGGGGCGCGCAGGCCCGTCCATCGCTGTGGCGGCCTACCCCGTGAGCCAGCCCGAGCGCATTGACGAAGCGGCTATTGCCTACGTGGTCAAGCTCAAGCAACTGGTGGATGCCTGTCGCAATTTGCGCGGCGAAATGAGTGTGTCGCCTGCCACCAAGCTGCCCCTGTTTGTAGTGGCACAAACCGCTGAGGAAGGGCAATTTTTGCAATCCACCGCCGCTGTGCTGCAAGCGCTGGCCAAGCTGAGCGAAGTGAAAATTTTTGCCGACGAAGCCAGCTGGCAAGCTGCCGCACAAGCCGCACCTGTTGCGGTGGTGGGTGAGGCCCGCATCTGCCTGCACATGGAGGTAGATGTGGCGGCAGAGAAACTGCGCTTGGGCAAAGAGGTGGCGCGCTTGGAAGAGCAAATAGCCAAGGCGCAAACCAAGCTCAGCAACGAAGCCTTTGTGGCCAAGGCCCCGGCAGCAGTGCTGGAGCAAGAGCGCAAACGCGTAGCCGACTTTGCAGCCACTGTCACCAAGATGCGCGATCAGCTAGCGCGATTGGGCTAGACAGAACAAAAGGCCCTCACAAGGGCTTTTTTCTATCGACGACGCAGGATGTGAATGTATTCCGTACCCACGGTTTGCTGGTCAAGTAACTCGTTACCAGTTTGCTTTGCAAAGGCTTGAAAGTCGCGAATCGACCCGCCGTCGGTAGCCACCACCTTCAGCGCTTGGCCGCTCTCCATCTCTGAAAGCGCTTTTTTTGCTTTCAAAATGGGCAGTGGGCAATTCAAACCGCGAGTGTCAATTTCTTTGTCGATGTTCATGCTGGCAGCTTTCTAGCGTTTCGCAGATTTTAGTCTGCCGTGTTGTCGATCTCTTTGCGCCACACCGGGTCAATAAACTCCGGGTCAAACCCGCGTGACCGCAGAAATGCTGCCAAAGCATAGCCTGTGCCGGCGGGCCAGCATTTCACGTCAGCAAAGTTATACAGGCGGTAGTCCACCAACTCGGGGCTCAGCCGCACGTTGCCGTGGCACACCGCATGGTAGGCAATGATGACTTGGTTCATGCGCTGAAAGTCATACACACCCAGCAGGTTGAGCGCGGTGGTGGTGAGCGAAGTTTCCTCGATAATTTCACGCGCAATCCCTTCTTCGGGCGACTCACCAGCCTCCATAAAGCCGGTGATCAGCGCGTACATTTTTCCAGGCCACGCGGCGTTGCGTGCCAGCAAAATTTGACCGTTGTACTCAATCACTGCCGCCAAAACGGGCGTGGGGTTGTTCCAGTGCGTAAAGTCACACGTCGTGCACCGCAGGCGCGTGGTGTCGCCTCCGTCTTCTGCCATTGTGATGCGCTGAAGTGGCGTGGCGCACAGTGGACAAAACTTGAAATCAATAGACATAGAGCTCTCTATTCGCAATAAATTATGCAGGGAATACGCCAGTAGACAAATAGCGGTCACCGCGATCACACACAATAAACGCAATAGTGGCGTTGGTTTCGCGCTTGGCAATTTCCTGCGCCACCCAGCAGGCACCTGCTGCGGAGATGCCAGCAAAGATGCCCTCTTCACGCGCCAAACGGCGGCACATATCTTCTGCGTCGCTTTGGCTCACATAGACCAACTCATCTACGTTGGCAGGATCATAAATTTTGGGCAAATATTCTTGCGGCCATTTGCGAATGCCTGGAATGCGAGAGCCCTCTGACGGCTGCGCACCAATGATGCGAATGGCCGGGTTCTTCTCTTTCAAAAAGCGGGACACGCCGGTGATGGTACCGGTGGTGCCCATCGCACTCACGAAGTGGGTAATGCGACCTTGGGTGTCGGCCCAGATTTCGGGCCCTGTAGTCTCGTAGTGGATGCGGGGGTTATCGGCATTGGCAAACTGATCCAGCATCACGCCCTGCCCTCTGGCTTGCATTTTCTCGGCCAAGTCACGGGCGTATTCCATGCCGCCGCTCTTGGGCGTAAGAACGAGTTCAGCGCCAAATGCTTTCATGGTTTGCACGCGCTCAATGGACAGGTCTTCCGGCATGATCAACACCATACGGTAGCCTTTGATGGCAGCGGCCATGGCCAGCGCAATGCCAGTGTTGCCTGATGTTGCTTCAATCAAGGTATCGCCAGGCTTGATGTCGCCACGCTCCTGGGCACGCGCAATCATGGACAGCGCGGGCCGGTCTTTTACTGAACCAGCGGGATTATTGCCCTCAAGCTTTCCCAGCACGATGTTGTTTCTCTCGGTATTAGCCTCAGCTCCAATGCGTTGCAAAGCCACGAGAGGCGTTTTTCCGATGGTGTCTTCAATGGTTTGATATTTCATGTCCATAAATGTGCCATAATTCAGGTCTTCGCACATTCTGCCCGGGTGGTGAAATTGGTAGACTCAGGGGACTCAAAATCCCCCGCCGCAAGGCGTGCCGGTTCGAGTCCGGCCCCGGGCACCATCTGATTCATCAGGTGAATTCAAAGCCCCGCACGTTCACCGACGTAGCGGGTTTTTTGTTGCCAAAAGCATTGCAGCCCTCATCGGCGCCTTTTATGCCTATATCTGAATCTGTTCCACTAGAAACATCAGCAACTGCACTCGAACGTCAACCTGACAACCAGCTCAGGAAGCAATCCGGAAGGGCTCATGCCAAACGCCAAGACGTTTTCCCGGTACTAGACAAACTAGCAGCGTTGTACCCACACCTTTTTGGTGCAAAGTTTCTGCCCATGAAGCGTGGGATTTTTCAAGATTTGCTAACGTCTCACCCTGAAGCATTTGAAAAAGAATCGCTCAAGGCCGCATTGGCAATGCATACCCGTTCTACCCGGTATTTGAGTTGCGTTGCTGACGGTAACGCCAGGCACGACCTGATGGGCGAAATTGTGGAGCCTATGGCTCCAGAGCACGTGCACCATGCTTTGCTTGAGGTGTACAAGCGCCGCCAAACGCGAAGCAGCGACGACCTAACGCCCATCGTGGTGGAGCGCATCGTTCAGGCCATAGAAGCTTCAGGATTGGGTCTGGAAGCCTATGCCGACTTGGTGCGTGGCCGTGACGAGACAGGCAACGCATTGCTAGATCAGGCTTTATCTATTGCCCGGGCCGATGCAGCCAAGGGCGAAGCTTTGCTGCGTGCATTCAAAAACAGCGGGCAAAGCGTACAAGCATTTGCCGATATGTACGGCATGGATGCTGCGCTGGTGCACCGTACCCTGGATCGCTCAAACTCAGTCGCCGCTTCTTCCTGAGAACTGGCTACGCGCATGCACAACAGCGGCGTATTGGAGGTCTCAAACCTGTCGTTTAGTTTCAAACCGCGTATGCTTTTCTCGGGTTTTAACTGGGCAGTGCCAGCAGGCGTGTCCCTTATTCAAGGTGGTGAAGGGGTAGGTAAAACAACCTTGCTGCGATTGATTGCAGGTGATTTGTCCCCCGAGAAAGGAACAATGACTGCGGGTGGCACCTACTTTGACATAGACCCGGCCGGGTATCGCCAAAAAGTGTTTCGCACCAACCCGCGCGCTGTGGCATTTGACGCACTGACATGCACCGAATTTTTTGCCCACTGGTCTAACCAGTATGTGTCCTTCAACACTTACCTGGCTACCGATTTAGCAGTACACCTCGGGTTGGAAGACCACATTGGCAAGCCGCTGTACATGCTCTCTACCGGCTCAAAACGCAAGATGTGGCTGGCCGCAGCTTTTGCATGTGAAGCCGTGGTAAC
>JBJOLD010000313.1:0-5264 GCA_046045765.1 Pseudomonadota bacterium
GACGGTGCGGCTCATCTTTACAGAACACTGCAATGGCATAGGCACCGTGCAGGCGGGCAATTGCAGTTTTCACCGCTTCAAACAAATCGCCATCGAACAAGCTGTCGATCAAATGGGCAATTACCTCGGTATCTGTTTGGCTGTCAAACACATAACCCATGGCCTGGAGCTCAGCTCGCAGGTCGTCATGGTTTTCAATAATGCCGTTGTGCACCAATGCAATCCGGCCAGGCCGAGCAGATGCGTCTGGCCCAGTGCCGTGGCTGAAGTGCGGATGTGCGTTGTGTACTGCTGGCGCACCGTGGGTTGCCCATCGCGTATGGGCAATCCCCAAGGTGCCAACCACGGCACCGGAGGCAACCTGTTCATTGAGTTCGGCTACGCGTGAAGTGCTGCGGGCCCTGCGTAAACCGGGCTGTGCGTCTTGCGCGTACACCGCAACCCCACACGAGTCATAGCCACGGTATTCCAGACGTTCAAGTCCTTGCACCAACACGGGAACGATATTGCGGGTAGAAACCGCGCCGACGATGCCACACATAGAAACTCCTTGAAATGGATATTGCAATGTTAGACACGGTCAGACGAAATAAGTAGTCATTTATAAAAATCTATTGGCTAATAATTTCAAAAAATATTATTGACGACAATAAATTTCATTTAATATTACTTTATGGAATTATTAAACACTGATGCTACAGATCTAGCACTTCTGTATCACTTGCAAAAGGACGCATCTCTGAGTAATCAGGCCTTGGCAGCCTTGGTGCACACCTCACCGCCCACCTGTTTGCGCAGAGTCAAGCGCCTGGAAGTTGCGGGGCTAATAGAGCGGCGCATTGCCGTGCTCAACCCCGAACGCATGGCTGCAACACTAGGCCATGGGCTGACTGCTATCGTGGAGATCACTCTAGACCGGCAAGATACAACGTCGCTCGACGCATTTGAACAACGGGTCGCAAGTGATTCTGGGGTGCAACAGTGCTACCGCGTATCACCAGGACCTGATTTTTGTTTGGTGGTACACACGCACGACATGCCCGCTTACCAAGCGCTAACCCAACGGTTATTCACCAGTGACGCTAACGTGCGCAATATAAAAGCCTTCTTCAGTATCAAACGCAGCAAGTTTGGCGCTGAATTGCCGATTCCCCGCTAACCGCTCATAAGGTGCCACTCGCTTGTTTAAGGCTTAACGATCTTTTTAGGCCGTGACCAGTTGGCAATGCTGACCTGCTTGCCACGCGCCACGCTTAATGTGCCAGGCTCAGTATTTTTGGTGATGGTGGAGCCACCGCCGATAGTGCCGCCGGTGCCAATGGTTACAGGTGCCACCAGCACGCAGGTGCTGCCCACATGCACGTCGGCCTCAATCACGGTGCGGTGTTTGTTGGCTCCATCGTAGTTGGCAGTAATGCTGCCCGCACCAAAATTCACGCGCTCACCTACGGTGGTGTCTCCCAAGTAGGCCAAGTGGTTGGCTTTTGCACCATTGGCCAAGGTGGAGTTTTTGACCTCCACAAAATTGCCAATGTGTACCTCAGCACCCAATCGCGCACCGGGTCGCAGTCGCGCAAATGGGCCAATTAACGCTCCTGCGCCCACTGTGACACCCAGCTTTTCGCCGTCAATATGGGTGAACGGATGAATGACTGCACCCGCCTCAATCACCGCGTTGGCAATCACGCAGTTCGCACCAATCGTCACACCCTCACCCAAGCTCACCTGGCCCATGAACACGCAGTTCACGTCAATGCCCACGTCGTGCGCGCACAGCAGGTCGCCACGCACATCCAACCTCGCCGGGTCGGCCAGACGCACACCGGCCTCCATCAGGCGGTGGGCTTGTTGCAATTGATAGGCACGCTCCAGCTCGGCCAGTTGCACCGGGCTGTTGACGCCCGCCACTTGCACGGCATCGGTGATTTTGTGGCCCACCACAGGCACGCCGTCGGCCACGGCAAATTTCACAATATCGGTCAGATAGAACTCACCTTGTGCGTTTTTGTTGTCCAAGCGTGCCAGCCATTGCTTAAGCTGGGCTGCAGGCACGGCCATGATGCCGCTGTAAATCTCGGTAATGGCGCGCTGCGCGTCGCTGGCATCTTTATGCTCCACGATGGCCTGCACGGTGCCTTCACTGTTACGCACAATGCGTCCGTAGCCTGTGGGGTTGGGCATCTCCAAGGTTAGCAGGGCCAAAGCCTTGCCGCCAGACGCTGCAATCAGGTGAAACAGTGTGTCGGCCTGCGTCAAAGGCACATCGCCAGAAAGCACCACCACCACTGCATCGTCAGCCAGCGCAGGCACTGCCTGTTGCACAGCGTGGCCGGTGCCCAGCTGTGGCTCCTGGCGCACACATTGCAAGGCAAAATCGGCTGCAGAGCCCGTGTAGCTTGCGCAAGCTGCTTCTACTTCTGTAGCACCGTGGCCAGTAATAACCACCACTTTGCGGGCCGCCAACTGGGCTGCGGTGTCCACGACATGTTTTAGTAATGCCCGCCCGGCAATGCGGTGCAGCACCTTGGGCAGCTTGCTTTTCATGCGGGTGCCTTTGCCCGCGGCCATGATGACGACCTCGACTGCGCTTGCAGCGTTGGAGTGGGGTGTTGTGAGTACGTTCATTGCGATATCTTTTGAATAAAAATTAAACCGGCCAGACTACGCCGTTGTCGTTCAGGATGGCATCTAGCGGCATATCGTGTGGCTCGGCCTCAAAGTCTGGCACAAAGCCTACCCCGAAACCCAAGCCCACTGTGAATGGTTTGGGTTCTAGAGATGCCAGCATGCGGTCATAAAACCCCCCTCCATAGCCCAAGCGATAGCCACCGGCGCTATAGCCCACACAAGGCACAAACAACAAGGTGGGGGTTATTACTTCAGTGTCTTTGGGTTTAGGGATGCCATAAGCATCTTCCTCCATAGGGCAGCCGGGGTACCAAGCATGAAACGTCATGGTTTTGTGCTCTTTGTTCACCACCGGAAGGCCGATACGGCGCAACTGCGGTTGATCGAGCAATTCACCGTCTTCTTTCCAGCGGTGAAGCGCTGGCAGAGGATCGAATTCGCCTTTTATGGGCCAATAGGCACCAATAACTGTATCGGGCCTGCCTACTAGCCAGATTCGCATCACCCGCTGCAACAAATCCGCACGTTGAAGGCGGTCGGGCAAGCTCAGGCGCTGGTCCAATAGTTCTTTGCGCAAGGCTTTTTTTTGCGCTGCTTTCAATGCTTCTGAGTTGTCCATAATCCCCACATGCAGTTTTCAGCCATTCTGACATTGTTCGCCCTTGCGGGCGCGCTGGTGTCTACCCCATTTTCTACCGTACACGCGCAAGCGCGAGACAACAGCCGCACCGTGGAGACCATTTTGGACATGGCGCAAGCCTACAAAGTGCGTGACCGCAAGCGCCTCACCGCCCTACTTCCCCAAGCGAGTGGCTCTACGCTGGAGCCCTGGGCCGCCTACTGGGATTTATCAGCACGCATGGGTGAGGCTGGCAGCACTGAGATTCAAGACTTCCTGAGCCGCTACAGCGGTAGCTACCAAGAAGACAAGCTGCGCAACGAGTGGCTGCTCATGCTGGGTCGCAACCGCGATTGGCAAGCGTTTAACCGCGAGTACCCCAAATACCGCATGAACGACGACAAATCGGTGCGCTGCTACGCCCTGTTGGCCGACCATTTAAGCAGCGGCGCAGACGTGACTGCCGCAGTCACTGAAACCTGGCTATCTCTTAAAGATGCGGACGAAGGCTGCGCCGCAGCTGCCGAGCAGTTGATCAAAGACCGTTCTACACAAGTACACCCGGCCTGGCTGCGCGCGCGCTTGGGGATGGAAAACGACCGTCTGCGCGTTGCCACCCAAGCGGTGGGAATTCTGAACGACAACTGGGTCAAAACCGTTAACAGCATCTACCTCAACCCTGGTAAATACCTCAACGACAAGCTCACTGCGTTGCGCCCGCAAACGCGCGAACTGGTGTCGCTGGCCCTCATTCGCCAAGCCTACCTGGACCCCGCAGAAGCGGCGGTTGAAGTGGAGCACTTGCGCTGGCAAACACAACTCACGACTGAGGAACGCAGCTGGATTTGGGGCGTCATTGGCAAGCGTGCAGCGCAACGCCTTTCAGACGACGCTCCCACCTACTTTGCCAAAGGCCAGTTTGCGCAGATGCACGAAGACCACCTAGCCTGGGCCGCACGCGCTGCGCTGCGCACCGGGCGCTGGGCGCAGGTGGACCAGGCCATTACCGCCATGCCAGAGTCAATGCGCAAAGACCCAACCTGGGTGTATTGGAAGGCCCGTGCGCAGGTCAACCTGGCCAGCAACGATGCCGCCCGCAGCGGCGCGCTGCGCCAATTCGAAAGCATTGCTGGCATACGCGGTTTTTATGAGCAATTGGCACTGGAAGAATTGGGCCAGCGCACCACCACCCCAGAGCGCCCCGCCCCACTCACCCCTGAAGAGAAAGAGACAGCCCGAGTGAACCCCGGCCTGGTGCGCGCGCTGTACGCCATTCAAATCGGTCTGCGGCCCGAGGGTGTGCGCGAGTGGAACTACACCACCAACCTGCATGTGCGCGGCGGCATGGACGACCGCAGTCTGCTGGCCGCTGCCGACGCAGCCTGCCGCGCCGAGGTGTGGGACCGGTGCATCAACACCAGCGAACGCACCAAAAACACCATCGACCAAGAACAGCGCTACCCCATGCCGTTCAAGGCTGCAGTTTTGGCACGTACCAAGCAAATCGGGCTAGACCCGGCCTATGTGTACGGCCTGATCCGCCAGGAAAGCCGCTTCATCATGGATGCGCGCTCCGGCGTAGGTGCCTCCGGCCTGATGCAGGTCATGCCTGCCACAGCCAAATGGACCGCTAAAAAAATTGGCATGCTGGACTTTCAGCCCCAGCAGATCACCGACCGCGACACCAACATTGCCATCGGCACTGGCTATCTCAAACTGGTGCTCGACAGCTTTAACGGCTCCATGCCCATGGCCGCAGCCGCTTACAACGCCGGCCCAAGCCGACCACGTGCTTGGCGCGGACAAACCGGTGCGCCCACCTTAGAGGCCGCCATTTGGGCCGAAAACATACCGTTTAGCGAAACCCGTGACTACGTGAAAAAAGTGCTATCCAACACCACCAACTACGCCGCGCTGATCAGCGGCCAGCCCCAATCACTTAAAGCACGACTAGGCATGGTGGGGCCACGAGACGCGGCTGCGCCGGAGCTGGGGTCGGATTTGCCTTAAGCGTTGT
>JBJOLD010000333.1:0-2754 GCA_046045765.1 Pseudomonadota bacterium
CAGCAGCCTGCAATTCTTGAATAGCGGTGGGGCGCGTGGTCCACCCCAAACGTTTCATGCCCTCTGCAATGGCCCCGCTAGACACCATGATGACCTCGCGGCCTTCGCGAATAAGGTGAGCGAGTTGCCTGCACCACTCGCCAATGGCCTGCTCGTCCAGGCCACGCCCGTCGTTAGTCACCAAACTAGACCCCACCTTGACCACCACACGGCGCGCATCACGCAAGACGGGAGAACTAAACTTCAGAGTCATTTCGGCCTCTAGCCCTTGATAAACGTGCGTAAGAAGCTATTCTATTAATAGCAAATCAGATGGGGGTATCGCTGGAATCTTGAGATCCCGGTGTAAAACGCGGGTCAACTTCCACATGGGGCTGCTCTGCAATCTGTTGTGCTTTGATGTGCTTGTAGATTTCTTTGATCATTGGCTCACAACCCTCGCGCGTGAGCGCAGAAATTTCGAAAATTGGCCCTTTGTATTTGAACCGCTTGACAAAGTCTTTGATCAAGGCCTCGCGTTCATCCAAAGGCACCATGTCGAGCTTATTGAGCACCAGCCAACGCGGCTTCTTAAAAAGCGCCTCGTCGTATTTTTTGAGCTCGTTGACAATGGCTTTGGCCTGGGCAACGGTGTCAATGGCGTCGTCAAACGGGGCCATGTCCACCACATGGAGCAACAGTCGGGTGCGCTGCAAATGGCGCAAAAACAGGTGCCCCAATCCAGCGCCTTCTGAAGCGCCCTCAATCAGTCCGGGCAAGTCAGCCACCACAAAACTTTGCTCGGGCCCAACACGCACCACGCCCAAATTAGGGTGCAAGGTGGTGAATGGATAGTCAGCAATGCGCGGGCGTGCGTTGGAAATGGCGGTAATCAGCGTGGACTTGCCCGCATTGGGCATGCCCAGCAAACCTACATCGGCCAGTACTTTGAGTTCAAGCTTCAAATTGCGCTTTTCGCCGGGCCAACCGGGCGTTTTTTGGCGCGGAGCGCGATTGATAGCGCTCTTGAAACGCAGGTTGCCAAAGCCACCATCGCCGCCTTTGGCGATGGTGATCACATCACCGGGTACCAACAACTCAAACAACACCTCGCCCGTTTCAGCATCCGTAATGATGGTACCGACCGGCATTTTGAGTGTAATGTCGTCACCAGCAGCGCCAAACATATCGGAACCCATGCCGTGCTCGCCACGTTTGGCGTCATAGCGGCGCGCAAAGCGGAAATCGACCAGCGTATTCAGATTAGAGTCTGCCACCGCAAACACGTGACCACCACGGCCGCCATCACCACCATTGGGACCGCCAAATTCTTTGTACTTTTCGTGCCGGAACGAGACGCAGCCCGCCCCACCATCTCCAGCAGAGATGTCGATATAGGCTTCGTCAACGAACTTCATGGTGGCTATTTTCTCAAAAGACAACCCACTGTGGGTTGAAAAGTAGGCTAAAAACAAAAACCCCGCGCTGTTGTAGCGCAGGGTTTTTAAGGTGAGCTTGCCGCCGCTTAGACTGCAGCAGTGATGCTCACGGTGTGCTTATTCAAAGCGCCCTTGACCGCAAACGACACGTGGCCGTCTACCAGTGCAAACAAAGTGTGATCCACACCCATTCCAACACCATTGCCAGCGTGGAATTTGGTACCGCGTTGACGAACGATGATAGAGCCAGCGCTGATCAACTCACCGCCGAAGGCTTTTACACCGAGCATTTTGGGCTTGGAATCGCGCCCGTTTCGCGTAGAGCCGCCGCCTTTTTTCTGTGCCATGACCTAGGCCCCTTATGCAGCAATAGCGCCGATTTGCAGTTCGGTGAACTGCTGGCGGTGCCCTTGACGTTTCTGATAGTGCTTACGACGACGCATTTTGAAAATGCGCACTTTGTCGTGCTTGCCGTGAGAAATTACTGTGACCGTAACGGTCGCACCGGACACCAAGGGTGTGCCAACCTTTAATTCAGCGCCGTTTCCGACAGCCAGAACCTGGTCGATCACAATCTCTTGGCCTACGTCCGCAGCAATCTGTTCTACTTTAATTTTTTCGCCGGCAGCAACGCGATATTGCTTACCGCCGGTTTTTATGACCGCGTACATGTTGACCTCTTTAACTTGACCCCACTGTCTTGACGCCAGTAGGTATGACTCTATGGACGAATTTCCGCAGAGCGCAAGAGTATAGCACGCAGCAACTCAAGAAGCTGGGCTTTGTAGGTGCCTGCGTTAACGACGCGCTAAGCTTCCTATAATTGGGCACTATTTGATCGGTGCACCGTCTTGCAAGCCACATCCAACGCCTCGCCCACCGGGCTCACTATTATCGAAGAGGATATGCGCCAAGTTGATTTGGTCATAGCAAAACGACTTGATTCTGGCGTGCCATTAGTTGGCGGTGTTTCTCAGTACATTATTGCCGCAGGCGGCAAACGTCTGCGCCCTGCATTGCTGTTGCTATGTTGCGGTTCATTGGGCTTCGTTGGTAGCCAACGGTTCAATATGGCCGCCGTAGTTGAGTTCATCCATACTGCAACGCTGCTACACGACGATGTAGTGGACGAATCTATGCTGCGCCGCGGTAACGCGACCGCCAACGCAAAATTTGGCAATCCGGCCAGCGTATTGGTCGGCGATTTTTTGTACTCCCGAGCCTTTCAGATGATGGTGGAGGCTCAAAGCATGCGCATCATGCAAATATTGGCCGACGCCACCAATGTGATCGCTGAGGGGGAGGTGATGCAACTCATGAACATGCACAACGCCGC
>JBJOLD010000061.1:0-3125 GCA_046045765.1 Pseudomonadota bacterium
TTGTGTAACGGGCAGGCCCAAGCGCTGCAAAGCATCCACACACTGTGCTTGTGTCAACGGCATACCGATGACCTTGACCGCGCGCGCTACACGCAGACTCACGGGGGCTGGCGCAGGCACATTGGGTTGCTGATCATCCACAGGGCCGCAGGTCGTTTCGGGCGTACCGCAAATATCCAGAATGAGCTGGGTAATGCGCTCAATGTGGGCCACGGTTTCGCTGGGATCTACGCCACGCTCAAAGCGGTGCCCAGCATCCGTAGAAAAGTTGAACCGGCGCGAGCGCCCAGCGATGGCTTTGGGCCACCAGAAAGCCGCTTCGACATAAATGTGTTGCGTGTCGTCAGACACGGCAGTAGCGTCGCCGCCCATGATGCCTGCAAGCGATTCGACTTGCACGTCGTCGGCAATCACGCCAACTTTTCCGTCCACGGTAACCGTGTTGCCGTTGAGCAATTTGATCTGCTCGCCCGCCTTGCCCCAGCGCACATCCAAGGAACCGTGAATTTTGTCGAGATCAAAAATATGGGTAGGACGGCCTAGTTCAAACATCACGTAATTGGAAATGTCCACCAGCGCGGTAACGCTGCGCTGACCACAGCGCGCCAGGCGGTCCACCATCCACTGTGGTGTTTTGGCTTGGGGGTTGACGTTGCGCACCACACGTCCGGAGAAACGGCCACACAGGTCAGGTGCACTTACCTTGACAGCCACTTTGTCTTGGTTGGTAACTTGAACAGCGGGAAAAGCAGGCACCTGCAAAGGCGCACCGGTCAAAGCCGACACCTCACGTGCCACGCCATACACGCTCAGACAATGTGCCAGATTGGGTGTGAGCTTCAGGGTGAACAGCGTGTCGTCCAGATCCAGGTACTGGCGAATATTTTGTCCAAGCGGTGCATCCAGCGGCAGCTCCAACAGGCCGCCGTGGTCATCCGCAATGTGCAGTTCTTTGGCCGAGCACAGCATGCCCTGGCTCTCTACGCCACGCAGCTTGCCAACCTTGATGACAAAAGGTTTGCCATCGGCCCCAGGTGGCAACTCAGCCCCGACCAAAGCGCACGGAACGCGAATGCCCACGCGGGCATTGGGTGCACCGCACACGATATTGAGAAGTTCAGCTTGGCCGACATCGACCTTGCAGACACGCAGGCGGTCTGCGTTGGGATGCTGCTCTGCCTCTTTGATTTCACCCACAACGATGTGGGTAAACGCAGGCGCAACGGCCTTGAGTTCTTCCACCTCCAAGCCCGCCATGGTCAATGTTTCAGCCAGTTCAGCGGTGGGGATGGTGGGGTTGCAAAAAGTACGCAGCCAGGATTCAGAAAATTGCATATCGGTTCAACGCGGTGTTCGTGGAATTTATTGGAATTGCGACAAGAAGCGGATGTCGCCATCAAAGAACAGGCGCAAGTCGTTGACGCCATAGCGCAGCATGGTCAAGCGGTCAGGCCCCATGCCAAACGCAAAACCGATGTACTTTTCTGGGTCAAGACCCATGTTGCGGATCACATTGGGGTGCACTTGGCCGGAACCAGCTACTTCCAACCACCGGCCTGCCAGTGGGCCGCTGGAGAACTGGATGTCAATCTCGGCGCTGGGTTCAGTGAACGGGAAGAAGCTCGGGCGGAAACGCAGCACCAGGTCGTCACTCTCGAAGAAGGTGCGGCAGAAATCGGTGAACACAAACTTTAGGTCTTTGAAGCTTACGTTTTCGCCCACCCACAGGCCTTCGCACTGGTGGAACATGGGGGAATGGGTAGCGTCGCTGTCCACGCGGTAGGTGCGGCCGGGTGCAATTACGCGAATCTCGGGCATATCGCCAGAAAACAGTCCGTCCACGCCAGCACCCGCCGCGGCCCGGTGCTTTTTGACGTGCTGCACCGCGTAGCGAATTTGCATGGGGCTGGTGTGGGTGCGCAGCAGATTGGGGGCGGACTCTGAGCCACCTTCCACATAGAAGGTGTCGTGCATGGAGCGCGCGGGATGGTCTTCGGGCGTGTTGAGCGCAGTGAAGTTGAACCAGTCGGACTCGATCTCGGGACCCTGGGCTACTTCGAAACCCATGGATCCGAAGATGGCTTCAATGCGTTCCAGTGTCAACGACACCGGGTGCAAACCGCCCTGCCCGCGTTGGCGGCCGGGAAGCGTGACGTCCAAGGCCTCGGCTTGCAGCTGAATTTGCAGTTCGGCGTCTGCCAGTGCTTGGCGACGGCCGGTAAGCGCGGCTTCAATGGCCTGTTTGGCCACATTGATAGCTGCACCCAATGATTTTTTTTCTTCAACGCTGAGCGCCGCCATGCCTTTCATCAACTCGGTGATGCGTCCGGACTTACCCAGAAACAGGGCTTTGGCGTTTTCGAGATCGGCGGGCGTTCCTGCCTGGGCAAATGCTGCCTTAGCAGAGTCAACGATGGCGTTCAAGTCGTTCATGAAATATGCGTTGGTGAGGGACAAATGAAAAAGGGCTAGTGCTCTTTCAAGCGCTAGCCCTTGTTTCTGGTGCGTAGGGCGCTATAAATTAAATAGCACCCGGACGGGAATCAAGCAGCCAGCTTGGCCTTGACTTGTTCCACGATGCCAGCAAAAGCAGCCATGTCGTGAATAGCGATGTCGGACAGAACCTTGCGGTCGATCTCGATGTTCGCTTTCTTCAGACCGTTGGCAAATTGGCTGTATGTCATGCCGCACTGGCGCGCAGCAGCGTTGATACGGGCAATCCACAACTGACGGAAGACACGCTTTTTGGTACGACGGTCACGGTAGGCATATTGCCCAGCCTTCATTACCGCTTCTTTGGCGACGCGGAAGACATTACCGCGGCGACCGCGAAAACCTTTAGCAAGGGCGAGAACTTTTTTATGGCGGGCGCGAGCCGTTACACCACGTTTGACGCGAGGCATTGAATTACTCCTTGTTCGTCGTTAATTAAATACCACGGCCTGGCAGCATCTGTGCCATGTGACCCATATTGGTCTCATGAACTCCAGTGGAGCCGCGCAAGTGGCGTTTATTTTTGGTGGTCTTCTTGGTCAAGATGTGACGTTTGAAGGCTTGGCCGCGTTTAACGGTTCCACCTGGACGGACGCGAAAGCGTTTTTTCGCCGCGCTCTTGGTCTTCATTT
>JBJOLD010000014.1:0-7262 GCA_046045765.1 Pseudomonadota bacterium
GCTGAGCGCAGCCCATCACTTAATGCTGGCGCATGGGTTGGGTGTGCAGGCATGGCGGTCCGTTAAGCCCGATACGTCAGTCGGCATTGTGTTGAATCCCGAGCTATGTGATGCCGCCACAAACCGTGAGCAAGATGTCAGTGCTGCACGCATGGCTGAGTTGGAGCGCAACGACTGTTTTTTGAATCCTTTGTTTGGGCGCGAATGGCCTCAGGAGTTGATTAATCAAATAGGTGCGCGTGCCGCGGACCGGCGCGAAGGTGACGTGGCAATTTGCGCTCAACCGTTGGACTTTATCGGTCTGAACTACTACACACGCTCTATAGCTCGCGCCCCAGCATCCGCCGAAGAGGTTTCGCGCGGCTACGCTTTTGTGCCACCCAATCCCGCTTTGCCTCTCACGGACATTGGCTGGGAAATTTATCCCGAAGGGTTGACGCGCGTAGTCAATAACTTGACTGCGCATTGGCCGTTGCCGGCCATTTGGATTACCGAGAACGGTGCTGCGGACAACACCGGGTTGCGTCATGGGCAGTGTGACGACGACATGCGCTGCTCCTATCTCACCTCGCATTTGGAGCAGGTAGCTGAGTTGGTCCGCAATGGTGTCGATGTTCGCGGCTATTACGTGTGGAGTTTGCTGGATAACTTTGAGTGGGCGCACGGGTACAGTCAGCGCTTTGGCATAGTGCATGTCGACTTTGACACCCAGGTACGCACACCAAAGAAAAGTGCACGGTTCTTGCAAGCCCATCTGCGTGCGCTCACAGATTAAAGTCACAGCGTTTTAGCGCCTACTCTCGATTAAATTAGTTCGCAAAATATGACTACTTCCAATAAAGCTCAAAACGACAACTGGTGGCGCGGTGGCGTTATTTATCAAATCTACCCACGCAGCTATGCCGATAGCAATGGCGACGGTATTGGCGATTTGGCGGGTGTCACGTCAAAGCTCGACTATGTGGCGCAGTTGGGTGTGGATGGCATTTGGTTGTCGCCGTTCTTCAAAAGCCCCATGAAAGACTTCGGCTACGACGTAAGCGACTATTGCGACGTAGACCCCATGTTTGGCACCCTGGCAGATTTCAAGGCCTTGGTAGACAAGGCGCACGGGCTAGGCCTCAAGGTCATGATTGACCAGGTGTTATCGCACTGTGCAGACCAACACCCTTGGTTTGTGGAAAGCCGCTCAAGTAAAACCAACCCCAAGGCTGATTGGTTTATTTGGGCGGATGCAAAAGACGACGGCAATCCACCCAATAACTGGCTTTCTATTTTCGGCGGAAGTGCCTGGCAGTGGGACACCCGTCGCTGCCAGTACTACATGCACAACTTTTTGACTAGCCAGCCAGATCTGAACTTTCACAACCCAGAAGTGCAGGATGCATTGCTTGGCACGGTGAAGTTTTGGCTGGACTTGGGCGTGGACGGATACCGGCTCGACACCGCCAATTTTTACTTTCACGACAGGCAACTGCGCAGTAATCCGCCTCGCGGTCGCCCCGACGGTGAAGACCCTGCAGTCAGCGAAGTTAACCCGTATGGCTGGCAATGGCACAAATTTGACAAAAGCCAGCCGGAAAACTTGGTGTTTATGCAGCGTTTGCGCGCTTTGTTAGATAGCTACCCCAATACCACCATGGTGGGTGAAATTGGCGACGACGATGGCTTGGCGCGGGTTGCCGAGTACACCCGTGGTGGCGACAAGTTACATATGGCTTATTGCTTTGACCTTTTAGGCACGGCCCATTCGTCAGAGTTTTTCCATGGTGTTATCAAGCGGTTTGAGGCTATTGCTGAGGGCGGCTGGCCTTGCTGGGCGCTGTCAAATCATGATGTGGTGCGTTTCGCCACACGTTGGGGCGGTAACCAGCCCAACATTGCCTTACTGAAATTGGGTGCGGCCATGCAGCTCAGTCTGCGTGGGTCCTCCTGCATTTACCAAGGCGATGAACTGGGTTTGCCGGAGGCTGTTATTGCCTACGAAGACTTGCAAGACCCCTATGGAATCACCATGTGGCCAGAGTTCAAGGGGCGCGATGGATGTCGCACACCGATGCCTTGGAATTCAACTCAGGCCCACCTCGGATTTTCTAATGGCGCCGCACATGCCAAACCTTGGTTACCAGCAGTGGAAAGCCACCGTGCATTGGCAGTCGACCTGCAAGACGATGTGCCTGATTCGTTGCTGAGTTTTTACCGTGCAATTCTGAAATGGCGCAAAACACAAACAGCCCTTGTGAACGGCGACATTGCGTTGATGCCCTTGAACCAGCAGGTGTTTGCTTTTATCCGTGGCAATGCGTCCCAGCGCGTGCTCTGCGTGTTCAATTTCAGCGACAAGTCAGCGCAATGGGATTTGCCATCTGGAGTTGTTGTGCAAGCGGTTTTGCCTGTGGAAGGTTTGCACGGAGCGGATTGTACGGACACTGCCGTGAACCTCCAGCCTTGGAGCGGCATGTTCGCATTGGTGGAGTAATGCAAGGGCTCGCCAGCGGCGCCGCGGCGTTCCCTCTATAATTGAACGCTTCCGAGGAGCGTTGCAGTTCACGCAAAGTGAACGAGGCTCGGACCGCTAGGCACTATGGTGGTGCCAGCGCACCAACGGCGCTCACCCACTGAACTGTCGGGTGAGCCCTTTTTTTCACGCGGTAGTCAGTGGTCTTTCAAATTTACTTTTGGAGTGAGCTATGAGCGTGTTGAAATTTGCCAAGAATTTTGAAGATTACAAAATTGCCGACCTGAGCCTGGCCCCATGGGGACGTAAAGAACTGACCATTGCCGAGACTGAAATGCCCGGCCTGATGGCAATTCGTGAAGAGTTCTCTAAAGCGCAGCCCTTGAAAGGCGCGCGTATTACAGGCTCCTTGCACATGACCATTCAAACGGGTGTGCTGGTGGAAACATTGCAAGCCTTGGGCGCTGAAGTGCGTTGGGCTTCTTGCAACATTTTTTCTACCCAAGACCATGCCGCCGCTGCGCTGGTAGCAAAAGGCACTCCTGTGTTCGCTTACAAGGGCGAAAACTTGGTCGATTACTGGGATTACACCCACCGCATTTTTGAGTTTGGCCCTAAGGGAAGTAAAACCGAAGGCCCGAACATGATTTTGGATGACGGTGGCGACGCCACCTTGCTCATGCACTTGGGTGCCAAAGCTGAGAAAGACATCAAAGTATTGGCCAAGCCTGGCAGTGAAGAAGAGATTTGCCTGTTCAACGCCATCAAAGCTAAGCTCAAAGTTGACTCCACTTGGTACAGCCGTCGCCTGAAGGCCATCATCGGCGTGACTGAAGAGACCACTACCGGCGTGCTGCGTTTGAACGAAATGTCTGCCAAAGGCACATTGGCCTTCCGCGCAATCAATGTGAATGATTCGGTCACCAAGAGTAAGTTCGACAACCTTTATGGCTGCCGCGAATCTTTGGTCGACGCTATCAAGCGCGCTACCGATGTGATGATCGCTGGCAAAGTGGCATTGGTGGCTGGTTACGGTGACGTGGGCAAGGGTTCGGCCCAGGCACTGCGCGCCCTCAGCGCCCAAGTGTGGGTAACAGAGATTGACCCCATCAACGCTCTGCAAGCCGCCATGGAAGGCTACAAAGTAGTGACTATGGAGTACGCAGCTGACAAAGCCGATATTTTCGTGTCTGCTACCGGTAACAAAAACGTGATCACCTACAAGCATATGGAGGCCATGAAAGACCAGGCCATCGTTTGCAACATCGGTCACTTCGACAACGAAATCGATGTGGCTTCGCTGGAGAAACTGCAGTGGGACGAGATCAAGCCCCAAGTTGACCACGTCATCTTCCCCAAGAAGGGTAAGAAGGCCGAAAAGCGCATCATCTTGTTGGCCAAAGGCCGTTTGGTGAATTTGGGTTGCGGCACCGGCCACCCCAGTTTTGTGATGTCGTCCAGCTTTGCTAACCAGACCATCGCCCAGATCGAGCTGTTCACCAAGCCTAAAGACTACAAAGCCGGCAAGGTGTATGTGTTGCCCAAGCATTTGGACGAAAAAGTGGCGCGTTTGCATCTTAAAAAGGTAGGCGCAGTGTTGTCTGAATTAACAGACGAGCAAGCCTCGTACATCGGCGTGAGCAAAGCCGGTCCGTACAAAGCCGACGCTTACCGCTACTAAGCCAAGGCATCGATGCGGATTGACCAATTGCTGGTTCAGCGCGGGCTGGCCAGCACCCGATCTCAGGCCCAGCGCCTGATTGCTGATGGTGTGGAGTGGCTGAACTTGGACACCTGGAAACGGGTGGCTAAAAATGGTGACGAGGTCTCCGAGCTTGCAGACATTCGTTTGCTCGATGACTCCGAGGCGCGCTATGTGTCCCGTGGCGGGCTCAAGTTAGAGGCTGCGCTCAAAAAAGTGGGTTTGTCTGTGGAAGGGCTGAAGTGCCTGGACGTCGGGCAAAGCACCGGTGGTTTTACCGATTGCCTGCTCAAGTCGGGTGCCTTGTCCGTGGTGGGTTTGGACGTGGGAAGCGCTCAGTTGCACCCGAGTTTACGCAGCGATCCACGTGTTTTGTGTGTGGAAGGCGTCAACGCCCGAACGGTAAGTGCTACAGATTTAGTAGCTGCTTACGCATTAAGCACGGGGGCTGACGGCCAATTTGACGTTGAAAGTGACGTCAAAGACGATGATTTCTACGAAGATGACTCGTTAGATGAGGAGCAAGAAATCGACATGGCAGCCGTGGAGTTGCCCGACGAATTTGCGCCGTCGTTTGATGTGATCGTTGCGGACTTGTCCTTCATCTCTCAAACCTTGGTGTTGCCCGCCGTGGTGCCCATGCTCAAAGCGGGAGGCACCTTGCTGACGCTGGTGAAGCCTCAGTTTGAGCTACAACCCGGCCAAGTTGGGAAGGGGGGCATTGTGAAAGACGATGCGATGTACCCGATCGTGGAAAGTCGACTGCGTGAAGCCTGCGCTGATCTGGGTCTCACCGTCACTGCCTGGTTCGATTCGCCCATTGCAGGTGGCGACGGCAACCGCGAATTCTTTATTTGCGCCCGCAAAGCGGGCTAACCGTGCGCCCTGCCAGTGCAGGGCGAGTGAGATGGAGTAGTTGGTCATGGTTTCAAACACCCGTATTCCCCTGAGCTTTGAGTTCTTCCCCCCGAAAACGCCTGAGGGTGTTGAAAAACTGCGCGGCGTACGCCAGCAGTTGTATGTGCTCAAGCCCGAGTTTTGCTCGGTTACCTTTGGTGCCGGCGGCTCTACGCAAGAAGGTACCTTCAACACAGTGCGCGATATTTTGGCCGAGGGCGTAGGTGCGGCCTCGCACTTTTCATGCATTGGCGCGACCAAAGATACCGTGCGCTCTCAACTGGCCACACTCAAAGCCATGGGCGTCAACCGCTTGGTGGCATTGCGTGGTGACCTGCCCAGCGGCTACGGTGCCGGTGGTGAATTCCATTACGCCAGTGACTTGGTTGCTTTTATTCGCACCGAAACGGGTGACGACTTCCATATCGAAGTGGCGGCCTACCCGGAGATACACCCCCAAGCCAAGTCGCCTGCCAGCGACTTGCAGGCTTTTGCAGCCAAGGTGAACGCCGGGGCTAACTCGGCTATTACCCAATATTTCTACAACTCGGATGCCTATTTTCGCTTTCAAGAAGAAGTGGATGCGCTGGGTATCACCGTGCCCGTGGTACCCGGCATCATGCCAATCACCAGTTCGACCCAACTAATGCGCTTTTCAGACGCCTGCGGTGCAGAAATCCCCCGCTGGATTCGGTTGCGTCTGCAAAGTTTTGGCGACGATACCGCGTCCATCAAAGCTTTTGGTTTGGACGTGGTGACGGACCTGTGTGAGCAGTTGCGTGCTGGCGGAGCACCTGCGATCCACTTTTACACCATGAACCAAAGCGGACCAACACTGGCCTTGTGTCAGAACTTGGGTTTGATCGACTGAAGCGGTTTAAGCGTTAAGGGCTTGGGGCCGGGCGGCGATTTCTGCGCATTTGGCAGCATGAGCCGCCCGGCCCCAGGCCCTTGACGTGCACGAGCGCGAGTTCAGCCGCCAGACTCCAGCGTAAACGTGGCGTGTTGGTCTTGCTTTAAGGCTTCCACCATCTGCGGCATAGCCTCTTTCAAGGCCGCTTTCAGCGTGTGCGGCGGGTTGATGATGAACATGCCGCTGGCTGGCAAGCCGGGGCGGACCACTTCACCCTCAGCATCTTGGGTCAGCTTGCTTGACTTGACGGTGAGCGTTGCCCCCAGCCAGCTTTTACCCGCTTTGTTGGCCAATGTTTTCAGCTTTTTGGGAAGGTCATGTGCCTCGGGGCGCGGAATGATGGGGTACCACACCGCATAAGTGCCAGTAGCGAAGCGCAGCATGGCATCGCTGATCATGGCATGCACGCGGGCGTAGTCATGTTTGACCTCGTAACTCGGGTCACACAGCACCAAAGCGCGGCGCGATGGAGGTGGCAGAAACTTTTTGAGCCCTTCAAACCCGTCTTCTCGCAGAATCGTGACCTGGCGGCCAGCCTCTAGCTGAGCGATGTTGGCTGTAAGTGTTTTGGTGTCGGTGGGGTGCAACTCGTACAGCTTGAGCTTGTCGCGCCCGCTCAGCAGGCTTTGAATAATGAACGGTGAGCCAGGGTACACGCCCCATTGGCCTTTGTTATTGAAGCCTGCCACCATGTCGATGTAGTCTTGCAGCGCAGGCGCAAAGGGTTTTTCTGGCTTGTTGGCGATCAGTTTAAGGAAGCCGTCGGCAGCTTCGGCACTGGTCTTGGCGTAATCGCCATCCAGTCGGTACAGACCAGCCCCAGCGTGCGTATCGAACACATTGAGGGCATCTTTTTCCGTCATGTGCCGCAATATTGCGAGCAAAACGGTGTGTTTGAGTACATCGGCATGGTTGCCGGCGTGAAAGGCGTGGCGGTAACTAAACATGCTTCAATGGTAACCGGCAAGCACGCAATTTGCCTAAAGCCTTCAAGTTTCATATAATAGAAGGCTTCGCAGCGCTTTAGTGGCTCCGCGGCGAAGCATACTCAGCAACGTCTTGCGACCGCGCGCCGAGTGATCCCCACCTAAGAGATTCCCAGTAGAGGAACGCCGACCGTGGAAAAGAGCCCGCCAAACCAACTTCCTTTAGGAATTTCTCATGTCAACTTTCAGCGCAAAACCCGCTGAGGTCGTGCACGAGTGGTTTGTGATTGACGCGACCGACAAGGTCCTCGGACGAGTAGCCAGCGAAGTTGCTCTCCGTTTGCGCGGCAAACACAAGGCCATTTA